>CAZNTS010000273.1:0-2599 GCA_964576045.1 uncultured Nitrospiraceae bacterium
ATTTGGCGAAATTGCTTGACTACTCATCATCTCATAATGGAGCCTACTGGAATCGCCTTTCCGCTATGAAGCACTATGGATTACTAGAAGGCCGCCCAGATGTCCGGCTCACGGAATTAGCGAAGAAACTAACCACAACTCAAGTTGAAACGGGAAGAAGCGTAGCATACTTTCAAGCCGTCTGCAACATTGTACTGTGGCGTGAACTCTACAAGCGACACAAATTCGTCCTACCCAAGCAGAATCTTTGGAAGAGCATAGCCGAAATTACTGAATGCCCTCACACTTTGGCTCGTGAAGTCGAACCCTTTGTCAGAGAAGCATTCGAGGTGGACACTAACAATATCAGAACTTACAACTTCGAACGTCCGTCAGGTGTGCTAAACGTCACGGTCACCCCGGCAGCTCAAGCTGAGGCAGTCAAGGATATGGAACTCGAGCTGATACAGATCAGGGCAGGACCATACCAGTACGAGATGCCCTTCACGGTTCAGGGCCTGAAAGCTGCCATACAGAGCCTTGAGAGTCTCAAGGCGGTGATTCCTGAACGCAAACGACGCCAACCGAGTTAATGATTAGAAACCTAGCTATACGGTTGGAGCTGTTCCGAAACAGTGTTCCGAAACGAGTAACATCTTGCAGTTTCGGAACGCGTTCCGAAACACAATTTCAAAACACACCTTCGAACCTGAAAGCTTACTGCGATTGTCAACGGTACTGAAACATGCATGGCGGCAGTTTGAACCTTCCCACTTCAGGATACACGATAAAAAGAGGTCATTTTGAGACTATTTGCTCTTACCTATCCTCATAGCCATGGTTATGCGTGATTTGTGGATAAAATATTGGACGAAACTTTCGGTTCAATTATGGGTGTCCGCACTAAGGGATATACCCGCGGGGGCATGACGTAGGGAATTTCGGAAAACTGACACATTCGATTGAAAGAAGAATCAACTAACAGTGGAGAGCTAGAGCGAGCTAAGACCCCGCTGACGGCTATGCGAAATGAGGAATAACTCATGAGCAAGTTGCATGAACGAGACTTGATTCAAGCAATAGAGGGCAACATCTTCCCAATCCGTTGGTAATAGGAAGAGTTCTCGTAAGACTTTGCAAATTGCAACGGTGGGTGAAGATCCTGATGGAGTGCAGGCAACTAGAGGCGCACACACAGAAACGACGACTAGAGCCTTGCCGTTTGACCCACATGCGAAGGTCATAAGTAGACTGACAGCTGAGCAAGTTGTAAGGTGATTCTTGGTTTGGTGTATTTTACTGACGATAGTTTGTTGCCTGAGAATCAGGTGCCGATGATTATTACTGCGGCGCCTTTCGGGCCTGCGTGGCTTCCGGGTGACTGTCCGGATCTCGCGGTAACTTGGGATGAACAAGTTCAAGCGGCTGTGGATTGCTTCAATGCTGGAGCGACCCATCTGCATGTGCATGTGCGTGATCCAAAGACTGGTCATGGCTCAGTGGACTTTGAAGAGTTCAACTACTTCCTCGGACGCCTACGGAAGGCGGTGCCGAAGATGATTCTCTCCGTTGGCGGCTCAATCTCGTTCGCTCCTAAGAGTGATGATGCGAAGGCTCAATGGCTAAATTATGACACGCGGCACATGCTTGCTGAACTCACTCCGAAACCCGATCAGGTGACAATCGCGATCGGAACGGGCATGATGGATGTTATTCAGATGTTTACGGTTGACGATATTCAAGGGACGCATCTTACTGACCCTAAGGCTGCGGCTGCCTATACTGGGTTATGGGCTGACGCGGGACCTGGGTTCTACATTGAACATTTGAAGCGGCTGCGAGCTCATGGGATTCAACCCTACTTCATGCTGGGCTACATTCACCAGCTTGAGATCGTTGAACGACTAATACGTGCAGGGATCTACATGGGACCATTAAACCACTGTTTAGTGGCGATCGGAGGAGGATGCGCAGGCCACAACCCATTCGACATGATGGAGTACGTTCGACGCGCACCGCATGGCTCCGTGTTCACAATGATGTCAACTATGCGTTCTGTAATTCCGTTGTGTACGATGGCAATTGCGCTTGGGTTACACGTTCGAGTAGGGAACGAGGATAATCTATGGGCTTCAAGCGCAACACGCAAGCGCGCCACTACTGTCCAGCAGGTTGAACAGATGGTTCGAATAGCGAAGGAACTAGGACGCAGAGTAGCTACGGCGGAGGAGGCACGTGAAATCATGAAGATTGGAACCTGGTACAGTAGCCCCGACGAGACACTCGCAAGCCTAGGCCTACCCCCGAACCGTAAAGGAGGACAGATGGGGTTCATCGTGAAGGAGACCGACGGACTGTTAAAGTCCACGCGTGGACCAGTCGGGTCAGACTCTCACGGTATTCTCGTACCTGCCTAGCACGCGAGAATGACCATCCACCCTCTTCTCTCCTCTCTTTTTCTCCTTTATTCGAGGTAGAAGAATGAAATGAGACAAAGCGCCAAAACTCAACCAGCAACGTCCACGATCAGAGAACTGCGGGAGTCCGGACTCTTCGATCCGTCATTACAGAAACTGTACGAATGGGATCCAGAGTGGACGGAGAAGTATCTGAAGATGAG
>CAZNTS010000274.1:0-5002 GCA_964576045.1 uncultured Nitrospiraceae bacterium
GATGGCGATCATCGCGTCAAAAGGGACGCTTGATATGGCTTATCCCCCGTTGATCCTGGCGTCCACAGCTGCTGCCATGGATGTTGAAGTCGGCATCTTTTTCACGTTGTATGGTGTGGACCTCGTCAACAAGAAGAAGTACCGTTCCCTTAAGGTAGCTCCCATCGCAAACCCTGCGATGCCTTCTCCTGTGCCATTCCCGAACATACTGGGCGTGCTGCCGGGGATGACCCCTATGGCGACGATGATGATGAAGGGCATGATCAAAAAGATTAACTGGCCAAGCATACCTGAACTGCTGGATATATGTCTGGAATCCGGCGTGAAGATGATTGCGTGTACTCCGACACTCGAGATGACAGGACTGAGCAAGGACGATCTGGTAGACGGAGTTGAAGTGGCAGGTGCAGCGGAGTTTCTGGACTTTGCATTAGACGCGAATGTGAATCTTTTTATCTGATTCACGTAGCGTTCAATTTTTCTCAACATTGCTAGGAAAGTGAGGTGAAAGAATATGGATAAGTCTCAGGCTAATATGACGCTCGACTTAAAGGGACTCAGTTGTCCTATGCCTGTGGTAAAGACCAAGAAAGCTTTGGACTCGCTCCAGGCTGGACAGGTCCTGTTTGTAGAGGTGACAGACAAGGGCTCCAAGGCGGATATTCCCGCAATGCTTAAGAGGACAGGCAATGAGTTGCTAGGAGTTGAAGAGAAAGACAATGTGTTTAATTTTTTGATAAAGAAGACGTAAATGGAGAAAAACGAGATCTGCAGCAAAGACCTCTTTTTGTCATTCCCTTCTTGTTTGCCAGGGGCAATAAATGGAGTTCTGCCAGTGAATAAGTCGTTTTGCCCATATTGTTGGTATGAAGCCAAAAAGGAGAATATTGCAGCTCTGCCTTCCCTGAGGAAAACGTGTATAATGACCACAACGGGGCAAGTTGTAGCCCTTACCGATCCTCAGGCAGGAGGGATTCTTTTGAAACCGTCGATGGAGGACACTCAAACATGGAGATGCCTCGTGAACTTGGAACCGAAGGGGCAGCGGCTGTAAATCAAAGAAAGAGGAGGTGAGATGGACAACGAAAAAGCGAGGTTAACGAGGCACCCAGTTAGAAAATAATAAAAAGGGGGAAGTATGAAAAAGCTTTTTGTGATTTTAGCTGTCATAGGGTTTGTCTCGGTTATTTCACCGCCTGCGATGGCGACAAACGGCGATAACCTGATAGGCATCGGCCCAATCTCAAGAGCGATGGGAGGAGTCGGGATAGCTGCTCCGCAGGACGCCATCAGTGCGGTGTTTGCGAACCCTGCGGCAATGTGTTTCGGGCCTTACTGTCCGGGCAGCGAATTCGATTTCGCGGGGACACTATTCATGCCGAAAGTGGATGCAACGGTAACTATCGGAAACCAAGCTTTTTCCGTGAGCAGTGAAAGAAAGACCTATGCAATACCTGCCATCGGTCTGTCAGTGCCGATAAACCCAAATTGGAGATTCGGCCTCTCAGCATACGGCGTGTCGGGACTAGGCGTGGACTACAGGGGCAGCAGTATCGACCAGCCACACTTTGCACAGTTCGGGGGATTCCCTCTTGTAGCCGGAGAATATACCCAGCTTCAGATACTGAAATTCGCTCCTTCGATAGCGTATCAGTCCAATGACAAATTCTCGGTCGGTCTTGCAATCCACATCGATTATGCGAACCTCGACCTTAGGAATGGCTCGTCATTTAACTACGGTCTAGGTGCTCAGCTCGGTGCTATCTACAAGGCAACCGATATGGTTTCTCTCGGAATAACTTATGTCTCACCCCAGGAGGTCAAGTATGCCAATGTTTTGAACTTCATGGGCCTCTACGACCTGAAATTGGAATCGCCTCAGGAAGTGGGGATCGGTATTGCCGTTGAACCGATAAAGAACACATTGTTGATTGAAGTAAACGGAAGATGGGTGAACTGGTCAGACGCAACCGGATACGGGTCAGAAGATTTCGACTGGAAGGATCAATGGGTGTTGGGGCTCGGCGCCCAGTATAAACCTACGAAACAGATCGCGCTACGCGTGGGATATAACTATGCGAACAACCCGGTAAAGGAACACGGCAACTTTGATGGTACTACCTTGAAAAACGTTCAGGGCATACAGATGCCGACTTACTACTATGAAACGTTCAGGATCGTCGGTTTCCCGGCCATAGTAAAACAGCATGTCACATTAGGTGCTGGATACGAGATATCGAAGAGTTTTGCATTGAACGCCGGCTATACACACGCCTTTAAGGAGACAATTACAGAAAGCGGCACTGCTGTAAACGGCGCACCGGCGACACTCCAATCCAGTCTTAGCGAAGACAGTCTCGAATTCGGATTTACTTGGAGGTTTTAATGAATCACGAGAACTCCCTGTTGCTCTTGGCACAGGGATGAATCGTTCCGCTTACTTTGTATTGAGAATTTCTGGTGCCGCATGCGGCATCAAAATGGCTAAACGCCCTGCGCTCTCGGCGCAGGGATAGTCAATTTGAAAGAAATTCTTTACAACGGTCAGAGGGGGACTTGGTCCCCCTCTGACCGTTCTCTTTTGTCTAGCTTCCTTGCGGTCTTAGCTTTCTTAATGTTTCATACAGCAATATTGTTTTGAATGGGGCAGAAGTGGTACAGTAATATAGAGAGTTGTTAAACAATGCAACTCTAGAATGGCAGTGGTGAAGAGACCCGCGGAGGTCATTATGAAAGGAAATAATTTCTGGTCGCCGTATATTGCGGGGATTGGTCTCGGCCTTACCCTTTTAGCAACGTTCGTAATTACAGGATGGGGCTTGGGCGCTTCCAGTGCATTCTCACTCTTGGCAGGTGTCGGTATAAACAAGGTCGACCCGGAATATGCAAGGAGTCTCAAATACTTTTCTCAGTACCTGAATGTTGAAGCGCCATTAATGAATTGGATCCTTTTTGAGATAATAGGGCTTTTCCTCGGTGCTTTGGTGGCCGCTCTCGTGGCCGGGAACTTTAGACTTAAGCTGGACAAGGTCACAAGGATGAAGGGGGCTACAAGGGTGCTTACTGCATTCGGAGGAGGGATCTTGATAGGATTTGCGAGCAGGTTGGCTCGGGGATGTACGAGCGGCATCGGCCTGTCGGGCGGGGCTGAACTCACGGTTGCGGGATGGGTATTCGTAGTAGCAATGTTCATAAGCGGCTTTATCGTTGCGGCATTATTCAGGAGGTTATGGTCATGACGGCGCCTCTTCTTTTCAGTCAGAGCATGGGCCTTTTGCTTGCTGTTATTCTTGGCATATTTTTCGGGTCATTCCTTGAAAGGGGAGGGCTCGGCAACCCTCACAAGCTCACCGGAGTGTTCTACTTTACCGACTTTTCCGTTCCGAAGGTGATGTTTACAGCGATAATCGTTGCTGCCACCGGCCTCTACCTTTTGTCCGATGTGAAGCTTCTGGACTTTGACAGAATCTGGATCGTCCCAACATTTTTCTGGCCCCAGCTTGTCGGCGGCGCCTTGTTTGGCGCGGGATTCGTATTCAGCGGGTACTGTCCCGGGACCGCCGTTGCAGGCTTTGCATCAGGCAGGATCGACGCACTGGTTACCTTGGTGGGAATAGGGGCCGGGTCTTTCGTTTTTGCATTCCTCTACCCATATATTGAAGGCTTTTACGTCTCTACACCTATGGAGAGGGCGACTCTTCCAAAAGTTATCGGAGTCGGCCACTGGGTAGTAATAGGAGCTGTGTATGCAATGGCGGCTAGCATGTTCTACCTGATGGAACGGTACGAGAGAGCACATTAATAAAGCCCATCCATTGCCCTGAGAGCCTCAGGTATTACTGTGAATGCAGGCATTAATGGATGGGTAGACCTCGATTAATTACCACGGTCTATCGGCCTGTCACGGACCGTACTCCTGCTCTACCTTCTCTCGCTCCCGAAACCGCAAGCCCACTGCTTTACTGAGGGGGACGTCGACTTGTATCTCCTGGCTCATCGAGTATATAATATGTTTTCGGATGGGCGGTGCGAGATCATTGCGGCCCGGTTCCGGGTATCGTAGTAATGCTCATAGGCTACAACACTAATATACCCTACAAGGGGAGGGTGTACCACGTTCAGACAGAAGACAGTGGTCTGAATAATCCGTATATCGTCACCTTACTTTACCATCGCGGTGCGATCCTGCGTTCCGCCAAGACGAGCTATGCAGACATTATAGAGAGAGCTGATTTTAAAGAAAAGCTCAGGGATCTCATGAAGCGTCAGCACAGGGAGATGATAAGGACGCTGATTACCGGCAAATGCGACGAAGAGCAAAAAGAGGGGGGGAGAAAAAGCATGGTGCCGGCCAAGGATAAGCAAGGGCCGACCGTTGTTCAGGAGAAAAGAGAAAACACCGCCAAAGCACAAGCCAAGAGCCTGGATGAGATCCTTCTTGAACACATTTCAAGGAAAGTGAATAAATGAAAATCCGGACATCCCCATTGAGGGACGTGAATGAATTGAGACTGCATGCTAAAGAGATTCGGCGTGAGATAATCAATATGTTGACCGAATCGGGATCGGGTCACACAGGGGGGTCCCTTTCCGCAGCTGACATCGTAACGGCCCTTTATTTTTATAAGATGCGGTACAGACCGCAGGAGCCTGCATGGCGGGAAAGGGACAGGTTCATTCTTTCAAAGGGACACGCTGCCCCGGTTCTTTACGCCGCTCTCGCGCTTGCTGGATTTTTTGACAGGGTACTTCTCAAGAGCTTGCGTAAGATCGAAAGTCCCCTGCAGGGACATCCAAGTTCAAAGCACCTCAGCGGTGTCGAGGTCTCTACGGGCTCCTTGGGACAGGGTTTGTCCCTTGCCAACGGGATAGCCATGGGTTTACGATTGGACGGCCTTGATTCAAGAGTATACTGCCTTCTGGGGGATGGGGAGCTTCAAGAAGGCCAGGTCTGGGAAGCGGCGATGACTGCTGCCCATTATTGTCTTGACAACATCTGTGC
>CAZNTS010000275.1:0-3090 GCA_964576045.1 uncultured Nitrospiraceae bacterium
AATGAAGCAGTATATCCTGCGAAGACGTTCAGGAGTGAGAGGTCCTTCGCGTCATAATTTATCCTGCTCTTCCTGTTTATCATATCGATGACTCCGATCGGTGAGCCCCCGATCACGATTGGGGCACAGATGACCGATCTCGTGCTGTATCCCGTTTTCCTGTCTATGGCTGGGTAGAATCTGGAGTCCCTAGTTACATCCCTACTGATATGAGGTTTGCCGCTGCGGTACGTGGCCGCTGCCAACCCTCTATTTATCGATATCGATGTGCCGGCGAGGCATGGGGAACCCTTACCGAAGGAGGCAGCGAAATAGAGCCTCCCCTTGTCTTTTGATCCCATCTTCCTGACGGGATCGTCGAGGAGGATAGAGCCGGACTCGGAAGGGACAAACCTGTTGGCCCAAGTAAGGACATCGATCATGACGTTGCCGAGGTCGAGTTCGTAACCGATCTTCCTCGTTCTCTTCTTACGGTCGAGCAGTCTCACGAGGATCGCCGGGCCTGCGATGTTCACATTCATCAGGTTCCTCCGAGGCCTCAAGATCTTCCTGTTCGCGCAGATAAGTCTATCATAAATTGAGTTTCTTTTCACCAATATGCAGGTGCAGAAGCCCCGTTTTTTAATCCGCCTGAGTCCCATGACTTCGCCAACTGTTATCTATACGCAAAAAAGCCATATGAGATTCCATGATATCAAAGAGAGGTCGCCTCTTTGGTCACTGGAAAAGGGTTGACATATACCACCAGAATGCCTACATTAAACTAGCAGCATGAAAGGGGGCAACCTATGAGACTACTTATTTTGTTGATTTCACTTACAGCGATTTTAATAGTTTTTTATGCGCTGTTCAAAGCCGCCACACTTAATAGAAAGATACCTGGAGGAATTGTTAAGGAATCCTGGCGACTTCTCTATTACCTGATAGGTCTCTTGGCGGTTGGGTATCTCACAATGCCGTTATTCCCTAGACTGTTGCAATCATCAAAGGATTTTATTGTCTCGATCATTTACCTGGCAGGTGCAGTGTTCGTGGTGAAGGTCATCAATCTTATTCATAAGATAATGAAAGAGGTTGGATTATGAATCTTGATGCGGATAGCAGGGGAGCTCTAAAGAATATCGTTCAAGGGTATCTGGATAAAGCTGCGAGCTCTTTTTTTGTCAAGAGATCTCTGGCGATCATTGACGAATCAGCGGACAATAAGGAGAGTTTCAAGGATGCCGCTGTTGGGATCAGCAAAAGGATCGGCCTGTTTATTGATAAAGATCTCGCGCAGACAGTATATGAGAGTCTCATGGAGACCATCGAGAAGATTTCTTCACCGCAAGGGACGAGGAGGAAATACAGAAGGGTTTTTTTCGAGAAGAAAATAAGCATAGAATGCGAAGGTAAGCATCGTGAATTGGACTCGCTGAATCTCTCAGAGGGCGGAATTTTCATAAAGACGGTGGACCCACTCCCCGCAGGTGCAGAAATGACATTAATGCTGCCTCTGGAACTGGGACGCCGTGTTCATGTGGCAGGGGTGGTAGTTTATAAAAGGGATGTCTCCGGTGAGTCTCCACGACTCGCATCCGGCATGGGAATTAAGTTTACAGGCATCGGTGACGTAGAAGCTGAGATGCTGAAAAACTATATTCGAAGAGTTCCGGTGTAGGAAAGTCGCTCAGTATTACGGCATCATGGCAAGAATGTCACTTTAAGCTAGGACTTCTGTTTAAGCTTTTTGTGTTCGTACATCAGTCTGTCCGCGTGACTTAGCAGTTCATCAATAGAACAGGTATTTTCCGGATCATAATAGGATACACCCCAACTCATCGAAAGCTCGAAGCCGTCTTCACGCGTTGCATTGTGAATATCAATGGTTTTTTTGCAAACCAGCTGTTGCTGTCCTGACATTATCATTGGTAGTCCCAATTGGAAGAACCACAAATTCGTCACCACCGATGCGAGCAATAATGTCAGATTCTCGATACGTTGTTTTGAGAATATCTGCGGCAGCGAGTAACACGCTGTCACCTTCTTTATGTCCTAATGTATCATTGATTTGTTTGAGATCATCCAGAGCAGCGCATGAATATCCATTTCTTTTGCCGCTTAGTTATCCGTAACAGTTTACTACATAAGATGAAAAATCCTTGCCGATTATAAAGAGCTGTAAGGTCATCATTGAACGATAAAGCTCGCAGTTCCTCCTCGAAGCGCTTGCGCCCGGTGATATCTTCTACTATCCACCAACACTTTTGACTTTACCATCCTGGTCAAAGACGGGGCCAGTACGCATTGAGATCCAGATTTCTGCTGGCCCCGATGTAGCTCGATAATAACCCTCATAATGACTATCATATCCTTCAATTGCTTTGCGTAAAGCAGGAATCACGCTCTGGTCGTTCAGCGTCTTCATGTCCAAGCCCGATAATTTCGCGCTGCTGGATTGAAGAATTTCCATGAAACGGTCGTTCCATGCAGTGGGGATTAGTTGAGTGTCATAGTTGAATATTCCAATAGGAGTTTCATGAAAAAGCAGCCTATATCTTTCTTCGCTGTCCCTTAATTCTTCCTCTATCCTTTTTCTTTCAGCTATATCCTGCTGGAGCGCGCTATTTGCCTGCGATAATTCCAGCGGTCTTGTACTCAACTCGCTTCTTAAGTTCGTTTTGGTTTTGGAGCAGTGACACCTGCAAGTGTCTGATCTGCATGAGGAGAAACGATACCCCTCCAACCTCCCAATATACCGGTAAGACGATTTATCAGAGAGTGTGTTAAAGGTGTGTTATTCGAAGGGGAAAGAAACGAACCTGCGACAACAAGCAAAATAACTACTGCAGAGTAGGCGTATGGCCGCTTTGTAAACTGATACATGAAAAACAATGGAATCAGGTAAAGTACCCAAACGTCATACCACAAGGGAGTAAGAATATCGGACACGAAAATTACAGCAGTCATGAGAACGGCAATGACTAGTTTTTTATGAAGCGTTAACTACATTGCTCGTCTTCCTTTTCACAGCCGAGACATGTCCTGTGCGGTATTCTACCAAATAATGAGGGGTTAGTCGACCCCTAAACGTGTCACATACCTACATAT
>CAZNTS010000276.1:0-9449 GCA_964576045.1 uncultured Nitrospiraceae bacterium
CCATTGGCACCGAGAAGCCCAATGAACTCAGACTCACCGACGGCGAATGTCAGGTTTTCAATAAAAGAGCCTCTTTTCGCATAGGAAAAACAGACCCGGTCGAATGCTAGAATAGGAATGTCAGATTGAGAGGACATTCTTCCTCCTGAGGAGATAAAGAAAGTAGGGAGACCCTATAATTGCCGTAACGACTCCGGCAGGGAGCTCCATAGGCGGCATAATCGTCCTGCTCACGAGATCAGCAACGCACAGTAGTGCGCCTCCGCTGAGCGCTGACGCCGGAATGAGGACTCTGTTGTCGCAGCCGGCAAAAAACCTGATTATATGAGGGATGAGCAGTCCCACAAACCCTATCATCCCCCCCAGTGATACAGAGGCCGATGTCATCAGGCCAACTGACAGGAAAAGCATGAGTCTTTCGGCGTGGGGGGTGAAGCCAAGGCTGTGAGCGAGTTCATCACCCAGGATCAGGCAGTTTAGCGCTTTCGCCCTGGACATTGAGAGGAGCATTCCCGCAAGAATAAAAGCCACTCCGTAAGGTACCCGCGACCAATCAGACATCGACAGATCTCCGAAGATCCAGAGGGTCGCCCTCCTCAGCCCTTCATCCGAAGAGACGCTCATAATGAGCATGAGCAGTGCGGAGAAAAGAAAGCTCAGTCCCACGCCACCGAGGAGCATACGCTCAGGCCAAAGGCCGCCCTTTTTCCAGCTCATCACGCCTACAAGGCTGCCTGAAAAAATTGCACCCAGAAAAGCGAGGACCGGGATGGTAAACGCATCGAGAAAAGTGACCCCCGTGATGATACCGAGGGCAGCAGAGAGGGAGGCCCCGCTCGATATGCCGAGAATATAGGGATCGGCGAGAGGATTCCTCAATATGCCCTGCAGAACCGCTCCGGAGGCACCAAGGGCCATTCCCATGAGCAAGGCAACGACACTCCTCGGGGCTCTGATCGAAAAAAGGATTTCCCTTGATGTCTCATCCAGGGCAAAAGGGTTGATGACCTTCGGTCCAAGCAGAAGAGACAGTCCGAATGCCGCAATAAGTACCGCGATTATGATAAAGAGCCTCATTTTCAATATTGCCGTCATAGGTATCCTGCAATCTCTTGGATGCCTTGTACCGTCCTCGGGGTGAGCCGGTACAGACAGTCTCCAACGTAGAATACCCTGCCATTGTTCACGGCAGGCACTTTCTTCAGACGCCTTAAGAGCCCTTCTGATACTCTATCCATGCCGGTTCCCTTGCCGATGAAGATTGTATCAGGCGCCCTGCGGATGATCTCTTCGATCGAATACTTGGGGTAGGCGATTTGGGAATCATCTGCGATGTTCTTTTCTCCGAGGAGAGTGATTGCGTCATCAGCGATGCTGCCCCGACCTGCAACGATTAGGGGTTCGGGCCATATGATGAAAAGCACTTTTTTCTTATTCAAAGGTCTTTTCCCCATCCTGAATTGCGCCAGTGTCTTTTCAATCTCCCCTGCTAGCATATATGCCTTCTCTTTGATGCCAAGCGCAGTGCCCATCTCCCTAATGCCCTCCGGAAATTCCCGGAGCCGCGTTGCTCTGAAAACATAAGTTTTTATCCTCATGGAGCGAAGCCGTTTTTCGAAATCCTTCGGATTTCCATCCGTGGTCATCACCACAATGTCCGGTTGCAGCCTGACTACTGCCTCGAGGGATGGGTTCGACATGCCACCGATCTTCGGTTTCCTTTTTGCGGCCTCGGGATAGTCACAGAAGCTCGTGACTCCCTGTATCCTGTCTTCGAGACCGAGAGCGAAGAGGAGCTCGGTCATGTTTGGCGCAAGGGAGACAATACGCTTCGGTGTCTCCCCTGACAAGACAGAAGGGATCATGCAACAAAGAACAAAAACCAGAGAGCAAAAGGTCAAGACAAAAAAGCCTCCACCTCTATTTTTACCGCAGGTGGAAACGAAGGAATGCTGTCTCGCCATCAGTTCTTTCAATCGTCTTACCTCCAAAAAAAATCCCCAGGGCACGACTGCCCTGAGGATTGCACCCTGTTTCACTTCATCCCCGACCGGTCCCGCTGGCATTAAGATGCACTGGGACCCCGCTTCCTCCACGGGAAGCCCGGCTTAAGCGTATAGCCGGAGCAGAAGCTTTATGCTCCAAGCTGATTGCCTCACCACATTACGAGAACAACGGCAGGTCTTCTGGCTCACGGATCGTTCTACTCGGCCGGCCTTCCCATCCCGATAACGCGGGAAAGTGGCTCAGTCGGCTTTCGTCCCCGTTCACAGCGGCGGGACCGCCCCCGAATCGGTTTCAATCCTACACGGGATTCCCTATTAAGCCCCTAGGCACCGTGTTACACTTCTAAAAGTATATGATTACATGAATAAATGTCAACGAAAAAGTTATTTGCTGTTATTGATTCATTGTTGCATCATTTGCCTTGTGAAAGTTGAATTTTGTCCTTTATCATTGTATGCTTTTAATTAGGATGGAAGAATAATCCCACGAAAGGAGGTGATAAGTGATGAAAAAGGCGATTCTTTTATTATTAGCGTTTAGTCTTTTATTTGTCTTTACCACCGGTTGTGCGACCAAAGAGTATGTTAAGCAGCAAATCGACCCTCTTGTCGACAGGATAAGCAAGCTCGAGTCAAGGGTCTCCGCTGTTGAAGCAAGAATCGATGATCTGGATAGGAAAGTTAATGCCATGTCATCCGATATCGCTCAGGCAAAGAGAGACGCTGCGGACGCCAAGGCCCTGGCCCAGGACGCAATGAAGTTGGCAAAAGAGTGCTGCGACAAGGCCGAGGCTGCTGCAAGGAGAGCTGAAGCTGCTGCTGAAAGAGCAGAGGCTGCTGCTGAAAAGGCCGAAAAGGCATTTGAGCTTAAGCAAAAGAAATAGAACAGAGGGGTCTAAGAATCGTGAACATTTTTAGACCCCATTTTTTTCACGGCGAGATTTCAACAGGTAGCCCCTGTTTTTCTTCCACAGCTCGATAGAGTTTGTCAGTACTTACCTCATTGATAAGACCCTTCTTTGTCAGTATCCGGACCGCCTCATTCAGGTAGTTAAACTCTTTCCCGAAGTCGTTCCTATGGACCTCGATATATACTTTAGCATCACTCATGCCCACCTTCACGGGCTGTCGGACGATGGTCACCGAGAGCCCACGGGGTACCATGCTGTAT
The DNA here is from genome assembly GCA_964576045.1 of uncultured Nitrospiraceae bacterium. Classification (GTDB taxonomy): domain Bacteria; phylum Nitrospirota; class Thermodesulfovibrionia; order Thermodesulfovibrionales; family UBA9159; genus CAZNTS01. The sequence goes on from CAZNTS010000276.1 coordinate 3,178, forward strand.
AGCATCGGGATGTCTTCGGGGTACATCCTTATGCAACCGTGAGTGACCCTTCTTCCCACCGCGAATGGTCTGTTCGTGCCGTGGATTAGAACGTCCCCCAGCGAAAGTCTCAATGCATGTGAGCCGAGGGGATTTTCAGGACCGGGGGGAACTTCCTTAGGAAGTTCGGGCCTCTCTTTCCTTATGGAAGCCGGGACATGCCACACAGGACTCACTATCTTCTGGATCACCTTAAAGGTTCCCTCTGGTGTGTCAAAGCCCTCGTCCCCAATCCCTATCGGAAACGTCTTCACCACCATTTCCTTTCCCTGATTGAGGAAATAGTAGAGCCTCATCTCAGGGATGTTGATAACAATCCCCTTCCGGGGTTCTACATCAGGCAGCACCCAAGACATTGGGACTATGATGGAAGTGTCCTTCCCGGGAACAAAAGGATCGATGCCTGGATTTGCATCTGTGATCTCATTATATCCGAGATCAAATCTTCGCGCTATCTCGATAAGCGACTCATTTTCCTTAACGCTGTATGTCTCGACAGAGCCAATCACCATGTGGTCTTTCCCGTAGGAATAATAATTGGCAGGCAGCGATAGCACAGTTAGAGGAAAAAGAAAAGTTGCAGCAAGTATGATGACCACTATTTTCATAAAAGTTCATGATACCATAAAGCCCTTGAAGAGTGATATCCTCATATGGCTTTTGTGACCTGTCTTTGTTTAGAATAAGGCTCAAATATGTGTTTTGAACTAAAATGAGGAGGGACTAGTGAGAACAAGGCTGATGTGTATTGTATTGACCTTCATGTGTATCGCGCTTTCCGGTTGCGGCTATAACACGATGCAGGCCAATGAAGAGGCGGTTAAAGCATCCTGGGGCGATGTTGAGGCAGCATATCAAAGGAGGAACGACCTCATTCCTAATCTCGTAGAAGTGGTCAAGGCATACGCAAAACACGAACGAGAGACTCTAACAGCTGTCACTGAGGCAAGGGCAAAGGTCGGCTCAATCCAGATGTCAAAGAACATGCTGGACGACCCCAGGGCATTCACTCAGTTTCAGGAAGCACAGGGTGCGCTGAGCAGTGCCCTTTCCCGGCTAATGGTGGTAGTCGAAAAATACCCCGACCTCAAGGCGAACCAGAACTTTCAGGACCTCCAGCACCAGTTAGAAGGCACCGAGAACAGGATCAACGTTGCACGCGTAAGATATAATAAGTCAGTGGAGACGTTTAACACATCCATAAGGGTCTTCCCGAACAGCCTCACCAACAGTCTTATGCTTCACCTCAAACTCAAGGAGCCGTTCAAAGCCGAGGCAGGAGCCGAAAAAGCTCCGAAGGTGCAGTTCTGAAAAGTAAAACTGCTTATAATGCCGAGAAGCAGGACCGTCTTTCGTTCACGACGAGACTCTTCGACTGTTCTAAGCCCATTCCGCGAGAGCATCGAAACTCGCTACAAGAACTTTCGGGGCTAAGAAAATCGAAGCTGTTGCCGCTCCGTCTTGCTAAAAACCGTTACTTGGCACTCTTGACTGTCGTTCAAGTTAGTCCTGCTTTGTACCGGGTCTGGATGACGATCATTTTACTCTTGCTTCTTTTTCCTCCTTCCGCCCATGCACTTGACGTGCCTAAGCTCCAAGGTTACGTGAATGATTATGCCAGCATGATGTCGGCCTCAACAAGAGCTGAACTAGAAAATGAGTTAAAGGCCTTTGAGACATCGGACTCGACCCAGATCGTGGTTCTTACCATACCCTCGCTTGAAGGTGAGGTTATCGAAGACTTTGGCATCAAGGTCGGCGAAGCCTGGAAGATCGGGCAGAAGGGTAAAGACAACGGTGCAATTTTCATCGTCGCAAAACAGGAGAGAAAAGTGCGCATAGAAGTGGGACGGGGACTCGAAGGCAAAGTCACCGACCTTATGGCCGGAAGGATCATCGATCTAGTGGTAAAACCGAAATTCAAAAGAGGCGATTATGAAGGAGGATTCAGGTCAGGTGTTGCTGCATTGATCGATGCCTCACGCGGAGAGTTCACGGCCGAGGAAAATCGTCGTCCGCAAAGACATGAGAGGCCCCCGCAAATCTTTACCTTTCTGATTTTCGGCGGGATCGCGCTTCTTGTCCTCGGTAGCATGTCACGCATCCTTGGAGGCATTACGGGCGCTGTGGGTTTGCCGCTTCTCTTCCTCCTTTCAGGATTCTCTATTGGGATAGTCTTCATTGTTGTTCTGGCACTTATCGGATTAGGAGCCGGGTTGCTGCTTCCTCTTCTTTTCTCTTCGGGAGGACGTTACCGGGGCGGAGGGTTGGGGCCCGGTGGAGGCTTTTTCGGAGGAGGAGGGTTTGGAGGAAGTGACTTCGGGGGTGGAGGCTTCAGCGGCGGTGGCGGAGACTTTGGAGGAGGCGGAGCCTCAGGAGACTGGTGATGAAACACGGACTGAAATCAGAGCACTTCTTTAGCGCAGAAGAGAAGAGGCGGATACGGGAGCTCACAGATAAGACCGAATCCCGGACAATAGGGGAGGTCGCCGTCATGATTGTGGAAAGCAGCGACCATTATTTCGAGGCGGAGGTCATGGGAGGTATTCTCTTCTCGAGCCTTATTTCTCTCGCGACAAGTGTCATATTCTTCCGCTCGTCACTGTGGTTTTATATCCCACTAAACTTCTTCCTCTTTTTCCCTGCACAGCTCTTCATCAGGAAAGTTCCTGTGCTGAAATTCCACTTCGTCGGAGCACACAGAAAAGAACACGCTGTAAGGCTTAGGGCAGTCAGGGCGTTCTACGAAAAGGGGCTTTATAAGACCAGAAAGAACACCGGCATCCTTTTTTTCATATCCCTGTTCGAAAAAAAGGTAAGGGTCTTGGCGGACAGCGGCATTCATGAGAAGATCGGTCAGGAGACCCTGAATAGATTCGCGCTACATGTTTCGCGGGGGATTAGGGATAACCGGGCTTGCGACGCACTCTGCGAAGCGATCGTTGAAGCGAAGGATCTGCTGGCTGCTCACTTTCCTGTAGCAAAGAACGACGCTAACGACCTTCCCGAAGACGTTATGACTGAGTAAGACGAAGCGACTCGATAAACTCGCTGAATTTTGCCTTGTCGTTCTGGGATATCTCGATGAACTCTATTCCTATGTCATAGTGGCTTGGAACTTCATCCACATTTTCGAGACACGACGCGACCCGTCCCAGCACACGGATGATCTTACCGCCGTGAAGCGATATTTCCATAGGAAACCTCTCTTCCACATTGAAGGACATGTCTGTAACTATGAGCATTCCCCCGTTGCTCACCTTTCTGACTCTGTAGCTATGGGGGCCGTTCAGCCTCGCCCTGTCCGGGGTCTTGATATCGAATCTGATGGTGAGCCTGTTGTCCGGATCAATCTTGTTCTCTTCGATGAAGGCCAGCAGGTCCGACATCTTCTCGGAAATGACATTGGTAAATTTCATCCCAGCCTTATAGATGGGAACCTTTTCCTCATGAGGGCCTTTCCCGAGTTCGCTCAGCACCGACCACACAACAACGCCGTTCAGCGATACGGATTTATCCATATACTCAAGCTTTAGCGTATACTCCCTGCCGATTTCGAGACGTCTGTCCGCCTTCAGGGCAACGCCATTGATGCTTATGTTAAGTATTTCGACGTCCGTGGCAAACATGAGAGTGCCCTCAATGCCCTCGACCACGAATCGCTTATGGACTCTTCTTTCACCATCCATAACGAGAATCATATCATAAGTCATGAGACGGTGACAAACATAATGTTCACCGGACGAAAAACATCGTTTTCCTGAGCACGGGGGATATACCTGACGGCTGGCCAAAAGAGGTGGGCTTAAGGATTTTCATCAGATATTCAGGCGCGGAAGCCCCGTCCTTCAGGGCGGGGAGAAAGCGCCTGCTCCTTTCTTAATTCTTTTTTTGTTGTAAAATCCGTTGACGAACATTTCCTGTAAATATGTAGAGCACAGAGATGCTGCTCACAGCCAAGGTCAAGCTTCGGACCTCCACTGACCAGAGTTAGAGACTTTTTAGTCTCATGGAGGCCTCCAACCAAGCCTGTAACCATATTTCCTGTGTTATATGTGGCACCACTATGAATGCCGACATTAATGGAGCGAGAAACATCGCTCGAAGTGCCGCTGTCAATCAGCCTATCGCAGTCCATGCTACTGCTTTACCTTCTCTTACCCTGAAACTGTAAGCCCGGTGCTTTCGCGCAGGGTGGTTGTCTTTTGTATCCCACGCCATAACCTTTGCCACTCAGTTGGTTCAGGCGGGTCTAAACTTTCACGTCGATAAAGAGCTGTTAGGGCATGAAAGCATCATGACCATTGAGAGACACGCCTAGCACTACCCAGAGAACCTCAGACCGAGTGTTATGGTTTTAAATTAAAAGCCTTGCGTGCAAGAAAACTTGCAGCCATTATCAAAAAAGCCTTAAAAAAGACCTCAGAAGGAAAAAAATGATAAATGTCCTCTATTTTCTGTATGTTGAGTTTTATTTTTGCTCTAAATTTGCGGCACCTCCTGAAAACGGAGGTGGCAAAAAACCTAAAAAACCTTTAATATCAATGGACGCGAGAGTGGCGGAACTGGCAGACGCGCTGGACTTAGGATCCAGTGGGCAACCGTAGGGGTTCGACTCCCCTCTCTCGCACCAATTTTCAGCATAGATAATCTCCCGACCATGATTCTTAGCTGACAGCTTGTCTCCCTTATGTAATAAGGTAATTAGAGGAAGGAATCCCGATATGACGAGAACCCCCCGTGAGAAGGGAGAAAGCGGCGGGCACCGGACAATCGGCATGGCCGAGTTGCAAAGGATGAACTTTGGTATATTCGGCTCTTTTTATTTAACCTTAAGATACCGACAAGAAAGATTGTGAATATGAAGTCAAGAATCCCCCCGAGAAAAATGCAGAGCCTGATCAGAGCATATATCAGTGAGGGTAAGTCGTCCAGTATTTGTTTGGGATATGTCTGAACAAGGCAACCATATAACTATTCTTAATAAAGGTGCACAAAGTCAGTTCTTACCAGGTAAGAAGGTTGACCTTAAAGTTCGCATCTTATAGAGAGTATTTCTCTCCTCTGTGAAGTGAGATGGGTATTATCACAAAAACCCCGGACGGTGTACGGCTTTAGAATCGTCAATCCTTCCTCGCAATACGTTTCGTTCGTCAAAAGTTTGCGTTAACACCATGCCCTGCTATGTAAGAAGAAATGCCCTTTCAAAGTGAAGCTGTAGACCAATACTCCGGTCACACGGACAAAACCAAGGCTGGTCTACGAAATCATTTTCCACATCTGGATTAATGATGGAATCATGAGGCAGCCGGTCTGCCCGCGATTGCGTGAGGACAAAGAGGCCAGCGAATTGGTATGCAAAACTTTGGCAAAAATTTGTCACCTTCATATTTCAGGCCGTTTTTCTTGTGATAAACTTACTATATGGAGTGTCTTGAACTATCGTCTGAAGACAAAGTACTAGTGGTCGGCGCCACAGGCTTTGTCGGGTCCAGACTTCTTTCCGAGATGGTGAAGAAGAATATCCGCTCAAGACTTTTCGTCCGTGATCCGGCAAGGGTGACTGAAGGCATTGCTTCAGATAAATATGTTGAGGTGTTTCAAGGAGACCTTGTCTCAGGCAGGGGTATTAAAGATGCGTTACGCGGAATTCACTCAGCCTATTACCTTGTACACTCTCTGGGTGGTAAAAGCGTATTCAAAGATGCCGAATATGCGGAACGGGACAGAACTGCCGCAGCTAATTTCATGGCAGCGGCAGATGCCAGTGGCCTGAGAAGGATCATTTATCTCGGAGGCCTAGGTGAAAAAGGAGACAATATTTCGGAGCATCTGAGAAACCGTGCAGAAATAGCGGAAATCATCTCTTCCGGCAAGCCCTCGGCCACGGTACTCAGAGCCGCCATTATAATAGGTGCAGGAGGCACGTCTTTCGAGATGCTCAGGTATCTTGTGGAACGCCTCCCTGTGATGGTTTGTCCGAGATGGATCGATACCCGCATGCAACCGGTCGCAATAAAGGATGTCCTCGCATATCTTGTAGGTTGCCTGCTGAACCCTCTCACAGCTGGTCAGGCCTTCGACATAGGAGGAAAAGAGATCCTGACATATAGAGAGATGATGCATCTGTATGCAGAGGTTCGGGGACTTCCCCGAAGGATAATCTTCACTGTTCCCTTTCTGACGCCCCTTCTTTCCGCCTACTGGGTCGACCTGGTCACGCCCATTGCCTC
>CAZNTS010000277.1:0-16631 GCA_964576045.1 uncultured Nitrospiraceae bacterium
CGATGTTGTTCAAAAGGGCCTGAACCGGACCTGCGATAAACACTCCCCTGAGGTCGAAGGACTGGAGGTGGTTCATGGTGTAGCGCGGTCCTAGAGCGGGGAAGAGCAGATATCCCACGTAAGAAAGGTAAAAGCAGAGAAGGACAAGGAAGACCGTCCTTTCGAACTCTCCCTGATTTCCCCGGACTTTTAAGATGACACCGATTAAGATGGGTAGGAAATAGTAACTGATGTAGGCACTCTGGAGTATGTCAGTCGCTACAGGGTTATGGACGCGTTCGAGCATCACCGTCGGATACCCGTTGAAGATTAGGTAATCGAGTCTGATGAGGAGGGGATCGATGTCCCTAGGGTTGATATAATGCACAAGCAGTTCCAGGCTGTCGAAGATCACAAGGACACATAGAACTGGGAACACTATACTGCTGAACGCCTCCATGAACCCGTTCTTTTCGAACGATCCGCGGTTCCTTATCAAAACAACCTGCGCAAGAAAAAGGGCTGAATATATAAACACGACCGTCTTGAAGCGTGGTATTTTCCCATGGAAGACGAGGGCCACTGTCATTAGACACAGGAGGAAAGCGATCGTGAGAGAATCCTGGGGGCGTAATCTAAGGAGGGTCTTCATCAGAGTTTACCAAGCGCCCTTCTTACATCCCTTCCCTTCCCGGACAACTTCCGGGGATTACCCTTTTTGACTTTCTTTGATTCCATTATATCTTCATCCTCTTCCGGGGATGAGGCATACGCTGACATGCCCAGCCGTCCAAGGAAAGGGACAAACTCTTCCGCCGACACCGGGATCGAACCAGTTGCCCATGCATGTTCTGCGATCTCCCTATCAGAGCTCACCACAATCCATTCGCGCCTGTCTTCAGAAAGGATCCTATTTATCACAGAGTCGGCCTTCTCGCCAATCCTCGAAAAGATCACCTTCACGCCTCCCCTTACTGAAAAGTGCTCGGTACCACTACCGCTCTTCCACCCGTCAAAAACGACCACTATATTATGTCCCTTCTTCTTCCTATATTCTATCAGCAGACCGATGAGTCGTTCCCTCTGTGTCTCCAGGTCTCTGTGATAAACGCCGATGAGGTTATAGCCGTCGATGATTATGGAAGAAATGGCTCACTCCAAAGAATAAAATCAGAAAACGAGGGATGAAATTCGGATTTTTTTTCATTGCTCATTCATGCTTTAAATTTAATCCTTGTATAAAATCATCGATGGTAAGGATGGAATGGACTGGGCAACCGAGTCTTTCTATATTCTGTCTGCCTTCGAACTCACCTCTGTCCAAAAGGATGATTACCGCGACGACCCTCAGTCCGGCCTTTCTTGCAACCTCTATTGCCTTGATGGTCGATCCGCCTGTCGTGACTACATCATCAATAATGATCACTTCGTCGCCTTCCCGCATATTACCTTCGATCTGGCTCATCGTGCCGTGGCCCTTAGGCTCTTTCCGGATGACCATCGCCTCGATCGGCTCCTTCTTAAGATGTGAGGTGTAAGCAGTAGCCGTGGCTATGGGGTCAGCGCCCATGGTCAGTCCGCCTATGGCCCTAGGCCTCAATCCCAACTCCTTTATCTTCTCGAAAACAAGGTTTCCTATAAGATACTGGCCTACGGGGGAATAGGTAGTTTTCTTCAGGTTGAAATAGAAATTGCTCAGATTGCCGGAAGAGAGCCTGAAGATGGGGGTTTCGCTTCTTTGAAAAGAGTGTTTCCTTATGTATTCAACAAGCTGCTCTTTCTTGTCCATTATCCTCAAATATAGCAAAATAGCAGGCGAAATGGCAAAAAGATGGAAGTAAAATGAGCATGCGACTGACCGATCCTATTGCGACAGATTCTCACATAGAAGGAATCCTCACCAACGGCCACCCCCTGACCAAGCGTCTCGGCTGAATCTTTGCAGCATTGCCTCGCCAGCAGAGTCGCCTTTTGTGGATATGTTATTCAGCGATAAGAAAGAGGTTCTTTCCATCTGCAAAGCGTTAGTCCATCGTTGAGATGAAATCAGATGGCCGCTGAATTGTCCTTACAGAAAAAGATATGCGTAGGTCTTCTGGTAAAATAGAGTGCATCATCGCACTTATCTCGCGCTGGATATGATGGAGGTATAGTAATGGATATTGTGCTCGATGAAAGGGAAGTCCGCATCCTGGGTTGTCTTATCGAAAAGGAGATGACCACGCCCGAATATTACCCGTTGTCCTTGAACTCCATAGTGAATGCCTGCAACCAGAAATCGAACCGTCAGCCAGTCCTTTCACTGGATGAAATCGCTGTACTAAAGGGACTCGACAGCCTTCGATCCAAGGGCTTGACACAGGAAACCCATGTGCCCGGGAGCCGTGTCAATAAATACGTCCATGAATTGTTTTCCCTATTCGATCTTTCTAGGCGCGAAATGGCAGTGTTATGTGAGTTGATGCTCCGTGGTCCCCAGACACCAGGTGAACTCCGTTCGAACACCGAAAGGATTGTCCCTGCCGGGAACGTCGAAGAAATGGATAAGACGCTGCGGGACCTAATTGAGCACGATCCCCCCCTTATTATGAGACTGCCGAGAGAAGCAGGCAGGAGGGAAGCACGCTATGTCCATCTTTTCTCTGACGAAATTGCTCGGGAAAAGACAGCCGCCGCCCGTACTGCCTCGCCTGCTGTGTCAGCGATCCCGGCAACTCAGGCGATATCAAGACTGGAACTTGAAATCGCACAAATTAAGAGAGATCTGGAACAGCTCAAACAGGCCTTTGCCGATTTCAAGTCACAGTTCTAAGACGTTAATAGCAGCACATACAGCAACATTAGACAGAAGCATATATGCCGGGGAAGAATATGGAAGATAGAGGATCGGCCCCTCATTGTTGATGAAAGTGGGAACCAATGTGCAACCGTCTCTGCAAGCTCTACAGATTCGCATTCTCCGAATCGATCCGCCCTTCCTCCTAGCGCCGAGGCAGGCCTTACCTACCGCGTCTTTCAGCAGATCACATGCAGCTTTGGCGAAGTCGGCTTGTTGCCCACCGAAAGACCGCTTTCCTATCAGTTGCTAGCTTCCACATACAAAGAGATAGCTCAGGCTATTGAAGCACTCCAGGCAGTAAAGGCCTATCTTGTTTTAAAGATGACCGCAGACGGTTATTTCATCTGGTCAAGAATTTTACCGAGTTCCTCGAGTGCTTTTCCAGCTTCCTCGTACTTCCCTTTGCCCATAAGGTTCCTGTAGTTATCGAAAGCCTTGGCTGCAGAGGCGGCAAGATTTTTCTCCTCCGTCTTTTTCCCCTCTTTTGTTGCCGTAGGCTTTATGATGTTCTCGCTTGCAGAACCCCCAACCTGCGGAAAGAATTTGGACAGCGCATCTTCAAAAGATGCGCCGTAGGAGAGTTGATCGCCGAAGACTACCACGACCCTTCTCAATTCCGGCATTTTTCCGACAGATGCCTGGATATAAATGGGCTGCACGTACATGAGACGGTATCCGGAAAGCGGCACAGCGAGGAGGTTACCGAACCTCACCTGGCTTCCCTGTTGGTTCCAGAGAGTAAGGTCCTTGCTTATCGTTTCGTCCTGATTAATACGGATGCCGATTTGGAGCGGACCGTAAATCTGGCGGTCTTTCGGAAATTTAAAAAGCATCAGTTTTCCATACTTGTCGCCATCGCAGCGAGCCATGACCATGGCCACCATATTGTTTCTCGGGCTGCTTTTATCCGTGCTATATGGGGAGAATGGCAGGGTGAGAACAAACTCCTCTCTGTCCGAGTCGGGCAGTTTCGAGATCAGGTAATAAGGCAAAATGGGTTGCGCTTCCTCCTGCCGTACCGCGACGCGCGATACCTCCCAAGCATCCTCACGGTTATAGAACACGCCTGGGTCTGCCATGTGATAGATGGCATAGATGTGGCTTTGGATAGTCAGAAGGTCCTCGGGATATCTTACATGAGCCTTCAGTGACTTGGGCATAGCCTCGAAAGGCTTGAACATGGATGGGAAAGCCCTGGCATAAGCTTGAATGACCGGATCTGTCCTATCGGCAACATAGAAGTCCACAGAACCTTCATAGGCGTCGACTACGACCTTGACGCTGTTTCGTATATAGTTTGCCTGCGCTATAGCCGGCTGCGAATAGGGGTAGGTCGCTGCTGTCGTATAACCGTCCCAGACGAAATAGATCTTGCCTTCGGCTATCACATGGTACATGTCTCTGTCGAGGGTAAGAAAGGGCGCAATTGTGCGTACCCTCTGATTTATGTCCCGAATGAAGAGGATGCGGCTTTCATTAGTGAGTTCCTGGGTAGTGAAAAGCCGTAGTCCATCAAAACGGATTGCGATAGCTAATTTCTTCAGGAAGCTGTCGATCTTCACACCCGCCTTGCCTGAATATGTATTTTGTGCATTAGTGTCACCTTTTGGATAATCAAACTCCTTTAACTTTGTGTTGACGTAGACGTGATTTAGGGTTTCCTGGCCGAAGTATATGCGCGGCTGGTCTATTCTGAGTTCGGGATAGGAAGCGATCGGCGGGATATCTTTTATGTAATATTCGGGCAGACCTTCATGGGTGAACTTGTTTACGGGGGCGGCAACATCTCCGTAGCCATGGGTGTAAATCATGGTCTCGTTCTGAAATGTCCTCGACTGTGCCGCGAGCCGATTTATATTCAGCTCCCGCAGGGAGAGCATGAGCTGGGTGAGTTTCCCATTCAGCAAGTAACGATCGACGTCCACATCGGGGAAATTGTAGTAAAGACGAATGAACTGTGTCTGGTCGTTTACTGCCTTAAGGATATCCGGCGCCCAAAGCCGTATGCCGTTGATGATCGTAAGGTCGCTTTGTGAGAGGAGTCCGCTTGGCGAGGGGTTAACCGGAAACTCTATTTCGGCAACATTAGTGAGTCCATAGGCTTCTTTTGTGAACTTAATGTTCCTCTCCAAGTAGGGACTTTCGAGGGGAAGTTCGTTAGGCGCCACTTTGAAGTGTTGGATTATTTGTGGGATTATCCGGAGCCCGACGATCCAAATACCACCGAGGATGGCCGCACTGACCAGATAAATCCCTATGGTCCTCCGGGTGGAATTCGTAAAACATGCGTAGAGGAAAAGAATCAAGCAGCCAGCGAGTGCGACAAGAGCAACATTGTAAGCAGGTAATTGAGCGTGCAAATCGGTCCAGCCTGCACCATAGACCACACCTCTATGGGAATAGAGGAGTTCGTAGCAAGCGATGAGAGTCCTCGCAATGAAGACCAAGGTGCCGAAGACAAAATTCGCTGAGATTTGTGTGAAAAGGCGGTGTATGAAAGGATTCCGCGTTAAGTTGTCAAAGGCAAGTTCGGGAAACTTGCGAAAAAGGGCATTCTCGACAACGTAAAGACCTACGACGAGTAAAAGGGAAAAGATGAAAAGGCTGCTGAACGAATCGACCATGAAGCTCAAAAAGGGGAGCCTGAATATGTAGAATCCTATGTCTTTCAGAAAGACCGGGTCAGTACTTCCGAAAGGCACGGCATTGGAAAAAAGAAGCGCTTCGTTCCAGTGAGCGGAACTTGCCGTGCCGGCGGCAATGAACAATGGTATCTGGAGAAGCAGCGCAGCAACGAGTATGAGCGCTGAACGCGCATCTCTTACAAGCGATGCCCCGGTCGATTTAGCGCCATGATACCAGAATAAAACGTTTGCCACTCCCAAGGATATTGCGACAAACCCGCCCGCGAGAAAGAGTGCTGCTTGAAGAATGATCACCTTCCAATAGCGGCTAGAGTATCCAAGGCTGTCAAACCAGAGGGATGCGAGGTAAATGTCGCTCCAAGTGTATATTCCGGCAAGTGCTGCGAGTCCGATCAGCGCAAACGCTCCGGTTCTCTTGAATTGCTTGCGTTTAAGGCAGCGCCATGCAGGAAGAAAGAAAATCACGCTTATAAGAATAAAGATAATGTAGTTAAGTATAGAGTCCCCCCTTTATGCAATTATTATTGATATCCTTTGATAGCATAGACATAAGTTGTTTCGCTGTCAATCGACTGTCGTATCATATTGCGACCTCACAGACAATAGCGGCGTGATCGGCAGACGCCCTGTCCACTTCACAGATGAGATCCGCTTTTACAGCCTTACTGCCGTTTCTGATTATGCCTGTGATAAAATGCGTGAAATTGAACACAAGCGTTACCTGCATTTATCGGAGCCATCTGGCGCTCTATCCTTTTAGATATTTCCCCATCCACGCAATGCAGCGACGCCAAGCATCTCTAGCAGCATCGGGTCGATAGCTTGGCCTATAATCCGCAAAAAAAGCATGCGGCGCACCCGGATACAGAACAAATTCTGCGATCTTGCTAGCTGCCTTGAGCTTGGCCTCCATTTCCTTAACGTCGGCCACCGGAATCCCCAGATCCGCTTCCCCATACAGACCAAGAACTGGCGGATTAATCTGTGCGGCAACGTCCAAGGGACCGACAGCACGAATACCTTCTTTTTTTTCCGGTCTTATCTGACCATACCATGCAACTGCAGCTTTCAGCTCATGACTACGGGCAGCATAGAGAAGAGTATACATCCCGCCCCGGCAAAATCCTGTGACGCCGATGCGCTCAGGACGCCCAGCCTGGTGATTCTTAGCATAAGCCACAATGGCGTCCAAATCAGCGATGACCCTTGCATCGGGCACGGAGTCGGCCACTCTTCTTACCGCCGTTATATCGGGGAGATTCAAAACCCCGCCTTCTCGCGCATAAGGTTCAAACGTTATACTTAGGTAGCCCTCGTTAGCAAACCGACGTGTCACATCCTTGATGTGTTCGTGCATCCCAAAGATTTCCGGTATTACAACCAGAATCGGATATTTCCCGGACGCAGCCGGACGGGCCTCATAGATAGGAACCGGGAAATTCCCGGACAGCACTGTACTGTCGGCCACTGCAAGTCCGCCACTCGAGGTAGTGATGACTTCGCCTGCAACCGAACTAGAGGCCATGGCAAAGCCCGTAAGGCCCATACCCGCAGCGCTCATGCGAGCGAGAAACTGCCGCCTCGTCATGCCTTCATAAACATTTGCCAGCCAATCTTCAACCATACCTACCTCCTGTTTCTGCCAACGTCAAAGGTCGTTAGAATTCTTTATCTTGATAGATTAATTATACCAGTAAGCGGATTTTGTCAAAGAGACAATGCGTCGATAATCCTTGGTTTTAATTATCTCAGGGTTTCTTAAAGGCTGCGAATTTTTTGTGGCACGGAGCGGCTACGGGTGGGTATTACCATCGAAAGATGATAGAGCCCGTGATCAGACAAGCGCATTGGTGTTCACATAGACTGGGCATACAACATATTAATACGCACTAGCTTGATTCAATAGCTCTATGGTTGCATGACTCAACTTAAGCTTCGTCGCTTTGATTAAGTCGTTTAATTGTTCTAAGCTTGTGGCACTGGAAATAGGGGCAGTGACACTTGGGCGAGCGATTAGCCAGGCGAGAGAAATACTCGCTGGATTTGCATTATACTGTTTTGCCACTATATCAAGGGCCTTAAGAATACGAAATCCTCGATCATTCAGATATTGCTTGACCATCTCGCCTCTGGCGCTTTTCGATAAATCTCTTTCAGCCCGATACTTGCCACTAAGAAAACCGCTGGCCAGTGAGAAGTAGGTGATCACACCCAGTCCTTCTGCTTGGCAAAGGGTTTCTAGATTTGTCTCGTAACCGGCACGATCATAAAGGTTATATAAAGTCTGCAGGCTCTGATAGCTGGAATAGCCGAATTCTTTGCTGACCTTTAAAGCCTGCAAGAGTCGTTCTGCGCTGTAGTTAGAAGCGCCGATCGCTCTGACTTTTCCTTGTCTGATCAACTGTGAATATGCGTCCAGGGTTTCCTGCAATGTTGTATCCGGATCGTCGAAGTGAGACTGATAGATATCAATGTAGTCCGTTCCTAGGCGTCTCAGTGAATCCTCAGCCGCACGCACTATATAAGCTTTCGACAACCCTTTCTTATCAGGAGCCATTTCACTTCCCACTTTAGTCGCCAGTATGATCTTTTGCCTGTTGCCGGTTCGCTTCAGCCACTTGCCAATAATAGTTTCGGATTCTCCACCTTTGTTACCGGGTACCCACCTGGAATAGGAATCTGCGGTATCAACGAGATTAAATCCGGCCTCCACGAATGCATCGAGTAATTTAAAGGAAGTCGGCTCATCAACCGTCCATCCAAAGACATTGCCTCCAAGGGCCAGAGGAGCGACTTTCAATCCAAAATTTCCCAGTTTACGTTTCTTCATTAATTGTCTACCAAGCTATTCATATAACAATTGCCGTCTATAGTTTACATCTTACTGTGTGTCAGCTGTTCCTTCAAGTCAGAGGAATATAAGGCAGTGAAGCAATTTTACTAGGATCATTCTCAGCGGGTTCCTTTCACAAAAACAATGAAGTAGCAGGATGTACCCAAAAATTGTTCCAGTACAAACTATTCTGTGGGAAAAATAATAAAAGACTTCAGGGCGATGTGGTTTGTCCATATGGTTTGCAATACTCACCCACATCGCGTTGTTGCACACGATAGGGTTGCTGCTGTAGAGTAAGAAAGAAAGGAGATAATTATGGCGATAGACATCATAAGGCCGACGGAGAAGGATAAAGGCGCTACATGGGAAGAAAAAAGCGGACTGCTTAATTTTCTGTCAACGGTACACTCAGAAGTGACCCGATTCGATAACACCTTTGACTTTGGCCTAAGCACGCTATCACAGCAACCGGAAAGCATCGACGGAGGAACGGACTTATTGAAGCATTTGGGTTTTGTTGTTGTCAGACGCAATAGCCTGCTTGCAGGGCGTGACTATTGTCTATACTCGGTACTACGGGAAAAATTCCTTTATGGATACATCGGCTTGTATTCCGGAGGATCAATACAGACCGTTCGGGGAATGGAACATATAGTAGATTTCAGAAACGCATCAGCCCGCCTGCTAGGCTGGCTGAGAGACCTAGTCAAGGCATCCTGCGACAAAATCTGAACGTCTGGAGCCCATTTTATCAAATAGTGTTCGTGTTGAGAGGAGTTCTATCGGAACTCAATATTACTGGCAGATCGGCTGTGATCAGGAGTTTCATGTGGACTTAAAACCTAACAAGGACTTCCTTAATGAAAGGTCCATTGATAGACCAAAGATGGCACTAGTTTGAAGGAATTGCTAGTTTCCTAGTAAACAGCCATTTCCTTGCCTGACGATGATGAAACTTGGTATTCATCTTATGTTGACCCCATAACCGGCATGCTTAATATCAGTCTACTAGATATCAAGAAGAATTGGCAGGTGCTATACTCTAGTAGGAAAAAGAAAGGGCTAACAGTATTAAAGAAGGGTTTCAGACAGCCATGAAGAACAATGAAGAATTGACATCCGGATCAAAAAAAGTATCTCTAAAGAAGTTCTTCCCTTTTTTGCAATGGTGGCCTAGAGTAAGCCGTCGAGCTGTGCGGGCTGACATTGTCGCTGGAATAACAGGTGCGATCATAGTGCTTCCGCAGGGAGTGGCTTTTGCAATCATAGCAGGACTGCCTCCTGAATACGGTCTTTATTCTGCGATAGTTCCGGCAATTATTGCAGCTTTATTTGGATCATCCTATCACCTTATCTCAGGCCCCACCACTGCCATATCTATTGTAATTTTCACCGCGCTCAACCCTCTGGCCCCTCCTTCAAGTACTGAGTATATTCAGATGGCATTGACCATGACCTTCCTCGCTGGATTTTTCCAATTAGCGCTGGGAGTTGCCCGTCTCGGTGCCCTTGTGAATTTCGTCTCTCACTCTGTAGTTGTAGGGTTCACTGCGGGTGCGTCAATACTAATTGCTACAAGCCAGCTCAGCAATATCCTGGGCATCGCAACGCCCCAAAAACACTCTTTCATCCATATTTGGGCAGGTGTACTGTCGAACTTATCCGAGACCAACCTCCATGTCCTTTTCGTAGGTCTTAGTACGTTGATTCTAGCGGTAATTATTAAAATCCTGAAGCCCAAGTGGCCAGGCATGCTGATAGCAATGGTTGCAGGCAGCTTAATGGCCTTTATAATGAAGGGGAACGAACACGCGATTAAACTCGTAGGGTCTCTTCCCGGTCATCTTCCGCCCCTGTCACATCCTTACTTTACGACTGCTTCATTGCGGGAGCTTGCGCCTCCTGCCCTGGCTATTGCCATGCTTGGGCTTGCCGAGGCAGTCTCCATTGCCCGATCAGTGGCAACAAAGTCTGAACAGCGCATTGACAGTAATCAAGAATTCATCGGGCAGGGACTTTCCAACATCATTGGTAGCTTCTTTTCAAGCTACGCTTCGTCTGGATCGTTTACGCGTACTGGGGTGAACTACGAGGCGGGTGCCAAAACACCATTAGCTGCTGTCTTTGGTGCTGTAGCGCTGACTGGTATTCTACTACTCATAGCTCCTCTTACCGCCTATTTGCCGATTGCCTCGATGGCCGGAATTCTTTTTTTGGTCGCCTATAACCTCATTGACATACACCATATCACTTCTATTGTAAGGACTAGCAAGCCAGAGGCCGGAATACTCATTGCGACATTTCTATCCACATTATTTGTGGAGCTCGAATTCGCTATATATGTTGGTGTAATTCTTTCACTGCTGCTTTATCTTAACCGAACATCCCATCCGACCTTTGTGACTCTTACCCCTGACCCAGACAGCAGGAAGAAAAGTCTTATAAATGTGGAGAAGAAGCCCTTGTCTGAATGTCCGCAACTTAAAATACTTAGGCTTGACGGTTCAATTTTTTTTGGTGCTGTAAATCATGTGGCAGAGCAGTTAGACCAAATAACAAAAAAATACCCGGAACAGGCTCACATCCTGATTGTAGGAGGCGGGATCAACTTCATCGATGTCGCGGGATGTCAAACACTTAACCGAGAGGCCCATCGTCTGCATGTTAACGGAAGGCAGTTATATCTCTGTTCGCTCAAGGGTGAAGTAATAGACGTCATGAAACGGGGAGGCTGCAGCAAGAGCATTGGAGAAGAAAACGTTTTTCACTCGAAGGTGGAGGCAATAAAGAGGATTGTGCCAAGACTGGATCCCGAGAGGTGCCGGCGCTGTCAAGTGCGAATCTTTAATGAATGTGAAAAGATGCCGGGAGCATGAATCGCGGTTTTTGGCAATATGTGTTATTCTTTCCCAGGGGTGGCAAATGATAGGCTACCTCGTTTTGGTAGAGCTCTTCACAGACTTGCCTGCTTCAATCTCAAATACGCGACAGTTGAGTGTTGGGAAACAGCCTTTACAGTTCTGTACAGGCGTATTGAATTTTTTTAACTTTTGAAGTATAAGAATGGAATTGTGACGATGCCATGACAATGGTCTGTTATGTCTCTTATTGACTTCTTGTTCGGCAAACCGCTTGCTTCCGATGAAGAGCGTACGGAAAGAATCGGTGCTGTAGCAGGTATCCCGATATTCGGCCTCGATGCCTTGGGCTCTGCGGCGTACGGACCCGAAGCAGCGCTCACCATTCTCATCCCGCTCGGCCTGGCAGGTGTTCATTATATCATGCCAATAAGCGGGAGTATCGTAATATTACTTGGGATTGTCTACTTTTCCTACCGTCAGACTATCGAAGCTTATCCATCCGGTGGCGGATCTTATACAGTCGCAAGCAAGAACCTTGGAGCTTTCATGGGTTTGCTTGCCGCGGCAGCGTTGATGATTGATTATGTGCTGGTGGTAGCTGTTGGTATCTCAGCTGGTGCAGGCGCTCTTGTATCTGCTTTCCCCAATTGGCAGCCTTTTACTCTACGTATATGTCTGGCCTCGCTATTTGTAATCACTCTCGTGAATCTGCGCGGGGTTCGGGATACAGGCGTGGTTTTCATGATCCCTACTTATCTTTTTATAGTCTGCCTGTTTGCGGTTCTTGCGATCGGAATCGGAAAGACGATTCTAAACGGTGGTCACCCCGTCCCCGTATTTCAAGCCCCTCACCCTATTAGCACACGCGATACCGTCAGTCTGTGGCTTCTTATGAAGGTCTTTTCAAGTGGCTGTACTGCCATGACTGGTGTTGAAGCCGTCAGTAACGGAGTTATGGCTTTTCAGGAACCGCGGAGGCGGTCGGCACTCCATACTCTGACGATTATTATTGCCATTCTTATGTTACTTCTGTTAGGCATCGCCTATCTTTGCCACTCTTATGGTATTGGCGCAACGGAGCCGGGACAGCCCGGTTATCAAAGCGTATTGTCGCAATTGGTCGGTGCCGTCACAGGTCGGGGATGGTTCTATTACATGACGATGTTTTCAATACTTTTAGCACTTGCCCTCCAGGCGAACACTGCCTTTGCCGATTTTCCTCGCCTCTGCAATGCAGTTGCCCATAACGGATATTTGCCGCACGTACTCACCAACCGCGGACGTAGGCTGGTCTACTCATATGGGATATATATACTTGCATTCCTGGCAGGCGCGCTGCTGGTTATATTCGGGGGTGTGACAGACCGCCTGATTCCGCTATTTGCAATAGGAGCATTTCTGGCTTTCACGCTGTCCCAGGCCGGCATGGTCGGCCACTGGCTAAGGGAAAAAGGTCGCCATGCCTGGCGCAGCATGGCAATTAACGGGCTTGGCGCAGTTGCCACGGCTGTAACAGTCGTCGTGGTAGTCACTTCAAAGTTCGGAGAAGGGGCCTGGATCACCTTGCTCCTCATTCCAGCACTCATAATGCTGATGCTCGGAATTCACCGCCACTATAGTAGGGTATCAAAGGCGTTGGCCGGACCTAAGGTGTTGTCTACAGAAAATCTGCGCTCGCCACTGGTAGTGGTGCCTATTGACGAATGGAACAGGGTCTCGCAGAAGGCAATCCGGTTTGCACTCACGCTTTCATCCAATGTGGTTGCGGTGCATATTTATTCCGGGGAAGAAGATAGAGAACTATCGGAAAAATGGCATGACTATGTTCAGACTCCTGCTCAAAATGCTGCTTTGTCCCCGCCAGACCTCGTGTTGCTCAAATCGCCTTACAGGTATGTTATCAAACCCTTTTTTGATTATATCCTTGACCTCGGAAAATCGCATCCGGACCGCCAGATCGCGGTAGTCATGCCAACCTTGGTTGAGCGTCGCTGGTACCAGCGTTTTTTACACAACCAGCGAAATGAACTCCTGACCGCACTTTTACTGCTTAATGGTAATCAACGGATTGTGATAGTTAATGTCCCCTGGTACCTCAAATAGAGCACCGGATGTATTGACGGCGATCATCGAAACCGAGGCACGCCAGCTCGATGATACCTCGGGTCAGAATCGATAACCTTTTTAATGTGCAGAAACACACAAACATTATGAAAGGCCCAGCCAGACTTGTCATGATCAATGCCAGAGTTTCTCTTAAGTTCATCTCGATGGTTTATCCTTCTCCTACTGGATCTGGCTCTATTCGAAATTCTCGGTTACAACCAGAAACCGACAGTCTCGCGAAAATCGTCTGGGCCTCAAATATCAGGTGGATACGAGTGGAAGGTCAACTGCCAATACAATTACTGTTCAGAGCAGATTACTGCCTATAAGCCTTTGTTGTAAAGTATCCCTTTCAGTCATGATGATTACCCTCATCATCCGTTTCACCTTCAAAGTATGGGTAAGCTTCTGTCAGTCTTTCCAAGAGGGCTTTCCTTTCCTCTAAGGACAGTGTCATATAGAACGGGGATTCCATCAAAATAGAAACAAATTTTCTCGCTTCTTTTTCATGCATAGATATATATTCTGCCTTTGAATACAAGTAATAAAAAAGTGGTGCTTGCCTCCCCTCGTTCTCAGCGTTTTGTACATCATGAGCCCTACAGCATAAGACTTATATGTCTGTACTCTACGTCCTACACCCTTGCTGCTGAGTCTGAGAAGAGCAAGACCACCACTTGGTGAACCACCCTTCACTTTTTTTATACTCCTGTTTTGAAGCGTTGTCAAGAAGATTTTTTGAGCATTGTTTGTAAGGATGTAATAGAACTGGGGGAAGATCGTATGACGATCGCAATTTGAGGTTGGAATCATAGATTTTTTGCGTTTCTGCAAAAAAGGGACCCCATCCTTTCTCAGCACTGCAAATGTTTCTTTGGGAATTCTCCGTAATTTCAAGAACTTTCTGTTTGGCATAAAACCTGCTTTTATATCCGTGAAGTCAGGGAAAGGAGGATTAAGAGATGAAAACAAGAGAGACAGCAAAGAAGATGGCTTACATAGGTGCAGGCGCGGGCCTAGTTCTTTTTGCGGTAATCGGTCTGCTGCCTGGTTCATTGCTTGGAGGAGTGATAGGCCTGAATATAGCGGGTAGCCTTTTGGGGTTTCCGGTCAGCTCCACGCTCATACCGAGACTGATCGTGGGTATGTCAATGCTTCTGGGTATTTTCGTATCCGCTACTGTCTTCATTGCAGGCGCCAGCTCCTTGGGTTGGCTCGTTGGTTGTGCTGTGGATTCTATAGGGATTGAACGGGCGGTTGAGGCAGAGGCTAAACATTAACAGGTCCGATATTCAGAGAATCATGCATAAGGAGGAAAAGGAAATGAAAGCGAGAGAAGAGATGGTGAGGATGGGAACAAAGGTAGGGGCAGTACTTGGAGGGATAGCGTTTCTGGCATTCGGGATAGTGCCGGGCTTCTATTTCGGCAGCTACGGTATACTGGTGCTGATGAATCACTTATTCGGAGGGCCGCTGGAGGCTACGGTACTGGTGAGAATAGCGGTCGCAGCCGGAATACTGGTAGGCATTACCTGCATCGCATCGGTGACCATTGTGGTAGGAGCAATATTCGGTACCGTCGCAGGTTATGTGGCCGAGACGCTCACAGGAGCTGCACGGGCAAAGACGCCCGCCAAAGAACTCACCGTCAAGACAGAATAAAGGTTCTTCGGCGTCATTGTGCCTGAGCTAGGGAAATTGCCATGTGCCATATGTCTGCTAAGGAATTGGACGCATTGGAAAGACATTCATTAATGCTTTTTGCATTGTTGAATGGAGCGACTGACTCCATATATTTTAAGGATCATCAATGCCGTTTCGTCATGGTGAGTCGTACGAAGGCAGAAAATCTCGGCCTTCCCTTCGATCAGGTTGTTGGAAAGACAGATTATGATTTCCTACCCCATGACGAAGCGCAACGGGCATTCGAAAATGACATGAGGGTTATAAATACGGGACAACCACTCGAACTTGAAGAATGCATTTCGCGCCCTGACGGCAGCTTTGTATGGAATTCGGTAAAGAAGTTCCCCTGGCTGGATGATGACGGGAAAATTATCGGCCTTTTCGGCATCACGCGGAATATCACCCAGAGAAAAGCTTACGAACAGCACATGCTGGATATGCTCAGCATTGCAACGCATGACATTCGAAATCCACTGGCATCGATGGGCATGACAATTAAGTTGCTTGCGCGCGGATCATTTGGTCCGATTGACGATAGTGTCAAGGCAACACTCGACGACCTGTACGCACGTGCTTTACGCTTGGAGCGCATCGTCGCCGATTATTTGTGTAAGACATCAGTGCAAAATGCACACATGCCAAGCAAGGAAACCATTGATTTGCGTGAAGATGTGATCGATCCGGTCCTTGATGAGTTTGCAGATTTGATTAAAGAGAACAATATTACTATTGACAACCGCCTCAAATCGATACCAAGCCATTCGGTGTTCATTAAAGCCAATCGTGTCTGGCTCATGATTGTTTATCGTGCGCTCATAAGTAACGCGATAAAATTCGGCGGGGAAGGATGCACGATTTCGTTCGGAAGAGAAGACCACGGTGACGAGTATGTGTTCAACGTCTGGAACAGCGGACCCGGGGTATCTGCAGAGAAAAGAGAAAAGCTTTTCGAAAGATTCGAAAGCACCAGAAGCACCGGCCTGGGCTTGTCAATTAGCCGGGATTTAATTGAAAAACATGGGGGCAAATTGTGGTATGAACATACAGCAGCGAACCATCCCAACTTTAAGTTTTCACTTCCAAAATAGAAAAACATTTGCATTCGTCGCCGTAAATCCTTTTCAAAACGTTGGAGCAGAAATGAAACGTAAGCAAGCGCATCGGTACTCATGCCCTTCTTGCAAGACGAAGAGGTCCCTGTAAAGTCTCTTTTTTTTCTTCCCCAACCTTAAGTAACACACACATACAATTCATAAAATCTGATCGCGAAAAGGAATCTCAGTCAGGTTATGTTTCGCTCGGGAATCTAATAGCCTCCAGGACGTTTCTAGAGTGCTTATTGTCAGGCGGAGCAAGTACGTAGACCTTCACATGAAGAGCTCGCCAGGAGAACTATATGGATGCGGATTCTCTTCTCATAGCGCAGATCAATTCCCAACAATTCGCGGCCAGTTTCTATCAGCCATCTGGATATACGTCCACATATCTTTTTCCCATAATTTCTGAACGTCTTTGTTTAGATTGAGGTACAGCTTCCCTCCAAAGATCGTCCATGCCTCGGGGTCAATGTCAGCAACCTTCCCTTGACTCACCGCATAGGCACAGTAACCGCCGTACCTGGGTGCATATTTGTCAGGATCCTGGCTGAACAATTCCCGGTGAGCCGCGCCGACAAACCT
>CAZNTS010000278.1:0-6636 GCA_964576045.1 uncultured Nitrospiraceae bacterium
ACGCCAGACCCGGGCGCGTTCTGGAGGGTCATTTCCGAACACCATGTCAAGACCCTTTTCACAGCCCCCACGGCATTCAGGGCTATCAAGAGAGAAGACCCCAGCGGGGATTTCATCAAGAAGTATGATCTTTCTGACTTCTCGTACCTCTTCCTTGCCGGAGAGAGGCTCGATCCCGACACCTACCACTGGGCCCATGACCGTCTTGACAAGCCGGTGATCGACCATTGGTGGCAGACCGAGACGGGATGGCCAATCACCGCAAACTGCATGGGTATCGAGCAGTTCCCTATCAAACCCGGTTCTTCGACGAAACCTGTCCCAGGTTTCGATGTGCAGGTGCTCAGCTCCGACGGGAAGGTGCTCGGTCCGAAGGAAGAGGGTCTCGTTGTTGTGAAACTCCCCCTGCCTCCCGGGACACTGCCGACCCTCTGGAACGCAGACGAGCGGTTCCAGCAGTCATACCTGAGTATCTTCAAGGGCTATTACTTCACAGCGGACGGAGGATACAAAGACGAAGAGGGATATACCTTTATCATGGGACGAGTAGACGATGTGATCAATGTTGCAGGGCACCGTCTCTCCACCGGAGAGATGGAGGAAATAATCGCCACTCATGCCGATGTTGCCGAATGTGCGGTCATCGGTGTTGGTGACTCTCTGAAAGGACAGCTGCCGGTCGGGCTTGTCGTTCTCAAGGCGGGATCGAAGAAGCAAGCCGGGGAGATGAAGAAAGAGCTTTTTCAGATGATCAGGGACGAAATAGGACCTTTGGCCTGTTACAAAGAGACTGCGGTCGTCGCGAGACTGCCAAAGACCCGTTCGGGCAAGATCCTGAGAGGGACAATGAGAAAAATAGCCGACGGTGAACAGTATAAAGTGCCTTCGACAATTGATGACCCGGCGACACTGGGGGAGATTGAAGAGGCCCTCGGGAAAATCGGATACGCAAAGAAACCCGTTCACGACCACACCTGAGAAGAAGCATGAGAAGAGGTTTCCTGCTCGGCGAATTCGAGTTCACATGGCTCAATGGCGGAAGTTTCGAGCTTGACGGCGGCGCTATGTTCGGGGTCGTACCTAAGGCGTTGTGGGCGAAGAAATATCCCGCCAGTGAAGACAACATGATATCCATGGCTGCATGGCCGCTTCTGATCAGGACTCCAACCGCACTTGTGCTAATCGAAACTGGTCTCGGGAATAAGCTGACGGACAAGCAGAAACAGATCTTCAGGGTAACTGAAGAATGGCACGTAACTGCAGATCTTGAAGCAATAGGGATAAGACGGGAAGACATTGATTACGTCGTCCTTACCCATTATGACTTCGACCACTCCGGGGGAGTCGTGATGAAGGATGAGAAAAGCGGAATATACTCCCTGACCTTTCCCAGGGCAAAGCACATAATTCAGGCAAGAGAATGGGAAGACGTCCTTCACCCTAATATCCGTTCTATCAATACTTACTGGCCGCTCAACAACGAACTGTTGAGAGACAGCCCGAATCTGGAGCTCATCGATGGAGCACATGAGATCTTAAAAGGTATCAGGGCCGTCCACACAGGGGGACATACGAAGGGGTACCAGATCAGAGCAATGGAATCACATGGTCGGACAGCGGTCTACCTCTGTGACCTTCTTCCTACCC
The DNA here is from genome assembly GCA_964576045.1 of uncultured Nitrospiraceae bacterium. GTDB lineage: Bacteria > Nitrospirota > Thermodesulfovibrionia > Thermodesulfovibrionales > UBA9159 > CAZNTS01. Next base: position 1,648 of record CAZNTS010000278.1, read on the forward strand.
ACGCCCACTTTAACCCCCTGTGGGTAATGGCATACGATAATTTCCCCCTTGAATCGATTCGGAGGAAGGAAGAGCTGGAAAGAGAGTATGTGGATAAAGGGGCATGGTTTCTTTTTTATCATGACCCATTTGTGCTTGCCTGCAAGTTCGATAATAAAGGCAATATGATCGAAAAGGTAACAGGCTGAGTCACAGCAGAGGTCTCACTGGCGCCTCGAGAGTGCCACCATAATTGCTGCGCTGACGCCTTCTTTGTTTCTGTCCTCTTCGACTACCAGGTATCTTTTTTTAGATGCTTTCTTTACTACATGACCCCTGTGCACCCAGCCTCGACTGGGGTGAATTTGCGCATCATTAGTCGGCATTCGCAGGTTTTAAAGACATTAGAGACTGTGAAAACGGCTGGACGCTTCTGCTGTGAGCCATGGCGATTTTTCTTGAAAATTCCTCATTAACTGTATTTAATAGGAGCTATGGGCGAGGAGCCAAAAATCATTGTTACAAAAACGCGTCTCCGGGACATCGAAAAGAAAATTGAGGAGCTCAAGCTCCTCCTGGAAGTCTCACCGATCATTTCCTCTACCCTTCAACTTGATGAACTCATGCCGCTCGTAATGGAGAAGGCAAAAGCTGTGATGGAGCCAGAAGCATGTTCGATCCTTTTTTATAACAAGGAGACCGACAAGCTCGAGTTCGAGGTCGCCCTCTGCGCAGAGGGTTCTGCTTCAGAAGTCCTCAAGGAAAAGATCACACTCGATATGGGTCAGGGCATCGCAGGCTGGGTAGCTCAGAACAGGGAACTCCTTGTCATTGATGATGTGACAAAGGACAGTCGTTTCTTTGCCGATGCTGACAAACAGACGGGATTTACTACGAGAAGTATTATTGCGGTCCCCCTTATCGGCAGAAGTGGGCTCATCGGCGTTGCCGAGGTTATCAACCCCAAGAGTACTGAATTTGATCACGAGATATTCCAACTTCTGTGCAGGCAGTTTGCCATAGCTATCGAAAACGCACACTTTCACAGGGAATCCTTGCAGAGAGAGAGGCTCCGACAGCAGCTTGAGATAGCTGAGGTGATTCAGAAGAGCTTTCTTCCCCAGTCACCTGTCGTGACGAAAGGCAACCTCACTGTTTCCGCAGTGAACATCTCGGCTGCCCAGGTCGGTGGAGACGTTTACGATTTTGTCGATTTTCCCGACCGAAAGATGGGCGTGCTGATCGGAGACGTCTCGGGAAAGGGTATTTCTGCAGCACTGTATATGGCCAAGTTCATCAGTGATTTTCGCTACGCCTCACTTGTAACCGACAGGCCTGACAAGACCTTCAATCGGCTGAATTCCCAGGCTGCCACGGCGCCTCTCGGTATGTTCCTAACTGCTATTTATGCAGTTGTTGATACGGACACGGGTGTAATCGAACTCTGTGTCGCAGGACATCCTCCTTTCCTGCTGCTTGGCGAGGGAGACATTAGGGTAATGTCTGTGCAGTCCGGGCCTCCCCTCGGCATTATGCCGACCGAATATGCTGTCAGTTCTCTGTCGCTCTCAAGGGGCGATAGGCTGCTTTTACTGACCGATGGGGTCTTTGACGCAAAGAACAGGAAGGGCGAGCGGATTGGTTTCGATACCATCGTAAAATTTGTGAAGATGAATGCCTCTGAAGAAGGACTCCTCCAGCACATAGTTGATTATGTGGAGAATTTTTCAGTAGGAACCGACAGGGCTGACGATCTCACAATGATCGAGCTCATCTGGAAAAAGTGACCCGGGATGAAGGAATATGCTGCGATCACGGTTCCCTCTAATCCGAGATACCTCTCCGTGATAAGGACTGTGACCGCAACCATGGCGGAGATGTACGGCATGGCGGGCAAGGATATCGAAGACGTCAAACTTGCTGTCGACGAAGCATGCTCCAATGTAATAAAACACGCATACGAGGGAGACACAGGACAGAGGATTGTTGTAAAATTCGTCTTCAGGAAGGGCTTTGAGGTCGTGATTGAGGACAGCGGGATCAAGGCCCGTCCTGAATATATCCAAGGAAGAAGCCTCGAGGATGTGAGGCCGGGGGGTCTCGGCATTCATTTCATCAAGAGGGTCTTTGACGTATTTGCCTTTGACGAGAAAAAGAAAGAGGGGAACAGACTTAGGTTAATCAGATACAGGAGAGGTGACGATGAAGATCGAAATAGCAGACAATAAGGGGACAAAGGTTATCGCCGTTTCAGGCGATATCGACATGTACACTTCGCCGGACTTGAGGAAGGAGCTGATGCACCTTGTGCAGAAGAAAGTTTCCCCCTTGTATGTCGATTTCAAAGGAGTTTCCTATATCGATAGCTCGGGGATAGCGACATTTGTCGAGGGGTTGAAGGCGATGATGACCTACGGTGGGCGATTGAAATTTATCGGAATCCCGGCGCATATCATGGAAATTTTTTGTTTTGCAAAACTGGACAGGGTCTTCGAGATGTACGGAAGTTTCAGTGATGCATGCAATAGCTGAAGCATTTTTCGGTTTTATCGGCAGAAGGGCGGGATCCCTTCTAAAAAATATCAATGACGCCTCCCGGATGATTAATAGCACGTTCTACTGGACTTTTGTCTCACCGCTCAAGGGGAAGCCCGTCAGGGTCAGGGCCAGCGTCTCGGAGATGGTGAAGACGGGTTATGATTCGGTGCCTATCGTCGCCGTGATTTCCTTTTTCGTAGGGATAATCCTCGCCCTCCAGGCAGCCTATCAGCTGCGTAAGTTTGGTGCGCTGCTTTATGTCGCAAACCTCGTAGGTGTCTCGATTACAAGGGAACTTGGTCCGATACTCACCGCCATCATTGTGGCGGGGAGGAGCGGTTCCGCTTTTGCCGCGGAGATCGGTTCGATGAAAGCGGCGGAGGAGGTAGACGCTCTTGTGAGCATGGGTATAAATCCTGTGCGGTTTCTCGTGACGCCCAAGCTCATCGCCCTGATGATCATGCTCCCATGCCTCACACTTTTTTCAGATTTTATAGGCATCCTCGGCGGACTTATCCTCTCCGATGCGGCCCTTGACCTTAACCCGTCCAGCTATTTTCAGCAGACGATAAGTTCCCTGCTTGTCAAGGACGTGGTGACGGGGCTTGTCAAGGCTTGGGCATTCGGCATGGTGATCACTATCGTGGGGGCGTATCAGGGATTCAAGGTGGAGGGCGGAGCGGAAGAAGTGGGAAGGCGAACGACGGCATCGGTGGTGGCATCTATTTTTCTCGTGATAGTCTTCGATCTTTTCTTTACGACTCTGTTCTACTATTTTACTTAGATGGAAAAGGCGATAGAAGTTATAGATCTTGTGACCCAGTATGGGGAAAGAGTCATACTGAAAAAAGTGTCTTTTTCGATACCGAAGGGCAAGACGACGGTGATTCTTGGAGGCAGCGGTTGTGGTAAGAGCACCTTACTGAAGCATCTTATAGGGCTCCTTAAACCGACGTCGGGTAATATCCTTATAAACGGGAAGGATACTACCGTTATGACGGAGGATGACTTCAATGAGGTGAGGAAAAAGATGGGGATACTGTTCCAGGGTGCGGCACTTCTCAATTCTATGATCCTCTCGGACAACGTAGCCCTTCCTGTGAGGGAGCATACCAAACTGGAGGATCCTACCGTGGAGATCATGGTCCGCATGAAACTGGATCTGGTAGGTCTTTCGGGTTTTGAACATTTCTACCCGTCCCAACTTTCAGGCGGAATGAAAAAGAGGGCCGGGATCGCACGGGCAATCGCACTAGACCCCGAGTTCTTATTCTTTGATGAACCCTCTGCCGGGCTTGACCCCGTGACCGCCGCAGGTCTAGATGAACTGATCATAAAACTCAGGAACGTTTTCAGAATGACTATTGTCGTTGTAACCCATGAACTTCCCAGTGTATTCACTATTGCAGATTATGTTATTATGCTTGACTTGGGCGAGGTGATCTTTGCAGGAACCCTCGAAGAACTGAAGGCGTCCGACAATCCGAGGATACGGATGTTTCTTGAGAGAAGACCTCAAGCAGAGACCTATTCCCCCGAGGATTATTTCAGGTTCATCGCAGGGAACTGAAGGGAGGGGTGGTGGCATACTTGAAAGAAGAGGTCAAGGCTGGTTTGATAGTTGTGGTATCTTTCTTCATCCTGAGCGGGTTCGTGATCCTCATCGGGGGCAGTCAAACCTTCCAGAAGCTCGACCCTTACTATGTCAAGGTCTTAAATGCTGCGGGGATCGAGGAGGGGACACAGGTGAAGCTGGGTGGGGTTCGGGTCGGGAGGGTGCTAAGCGTTACTCCTCCGAGGTTCGCCGGCGAACCGGTTACAATCACGATTGGCGTCCAGAAGGGCACCACGCTCTATAAAGGGACAAAGGCTTCGATTTCGCAGGCGGGCTTTGTGGGAGATCTTTATGTCCTGCTCGCGATAGACAGGACGGCGGATGAGAAACTCAGGGTGGGAGATACTATACCGTCCGATGAGCAGGTGCAGTTCACAGTGCTCATGGCAAGGCTGGACAACATTTCGCAGTCAGTGGACGGTCTGATCAAGGACATCCGTCTGGTCTTCAGTGACAGCAACATAAAAGAAGTGGGGAGTCTGCTTAAGAACGCAAATTCCGCCATAGTGTCGGGCTCAACAGACCTTAATAAGATTACTACTGCCCTTAAGAGCACTACCGCCAAACTGGAACTCGTCCTTGGTCAGGTGGAAGGCCTGGTGAGCGAAAACCGGCCGGAGGTCGCGCAACTACTAAAGAAGGCGCGGGAGGGCGTTGAGAGGGCTGGGGAGATGGTGAAAGCCATCGAACAGACCGCGAAGAGCGCCGATGCGACAATAAAGACCGCCGATAGGGCGATTGATTTGCAGTCCCAGAATATGGATGTCCTCCTTAACACCATGAACAGGACCACAGAGGACCTCCGTGACGTCCTGCAGGAGATAAAGAACAAGCCGTGGAGCTTTGTGTACAAAGAG
>CAZNTS010000279.1:0-3235 GCA_964576045.1 uncultured Nitrospiraceae bacterium
GACCATTTAGTATATGTCTGCAGGAAGAGATTCTGCTGCTCCTTTGTCAATCCCTTCCAGTATCTTCCGACCGACTGGCTTCCCATGAACGAGAAGGCAAAGGAGTCCCGGATGACTGGTTCCAACACTTCATAGCGTCCCGAATAGCCGAGCGTATCCGCTTTCTTCATTGCCTCAAGTAAGGTCGCATTGAACCGCTCAATTACCTTTACCGCTCCTGACCTCCCTGCGTCAGCTGTGAGAGGCAAGATAAACAGACTGATAAACAGACATGCGCTTCTAAGGTTACACCGCATATTATGTTCCTTCCTTATAATATCCCTTCTTCATTCGTATGAGATAGCTGATGACAGGTATGCTCACAAATGTACAATGCCGTGAAATTCTCTATCTACCCATGATAGTATAATACCCCAAAAAAACACTTCGTGAATAGGGAGACTCTAATAAAATGAAAGAATGGTCCGGAGCGTTTACGTCAAGGCTCCTGGGATGGTGGGTATCTGTTGTTCAGCGCCATTCTTTGCCGGTCGTCATTATTACGCTTCTTATGACCGCTGGCATACTCTACTATTCTGTGAAGAACTTCAGCATAAATGTGGACACCAGTGGAATGATCTCCGGAAAGCTCCGCTTCCGCCAGCTCGAAAATGATTTTTCGCGGGCCTTTCCCCAAATGAGCGATACCATTGTGGTTGTCCTTTACTCTGATGCTCCGGAACTTGCCCTGTCTGCCCGGAAGACGATGGCCGAGAAGCTGAGGAATGAGCCTCAACTTTTCAGGAGCGTAAGCGAACCCGGAGGCGGAACCTTTTTCGAAAAAAATGGACTGCTTTACCTGAGTGTAAACGAATTGGAGGACTTTGCGGACAACATGGCCTCGGCTCAACCATTTTTTGGGATCCTCTCACAGGATCTTAGTTTGAGAGGTCTCTTTTCGGTTCTCGGAAAGGCTTTGAGTGAGCCAGAAACGGGAGAGGCGATGCAGAAGAAAATAGCCTTCCTATTCGATGGTATGAGCAGGACATTTGAACGGGCTGTCGGGGGGACTGTACATCAACTGTCATGGCAACGGGTGATGCTCGGCGACGAGGAAGCGGACAAGCTGCGCAGGCAGTTCGTTATTCTTCAGCCTTATCTTAACCTTACACAGCTTTCCTCCGGTGAGGCCTCACTTAAGGCAGTGCGCCGTGTTGCTGGAGATATGGGGTTGGATGGAAGCAAAGGGGTGACGATTCAGCTAACGGGGGACGTGGCGCTAGCTCACGAAAACCTCGTAGAGGTGCAGAACACCGTAGGTGCGGCAACCCTGATATCCTTTCTCCTTGTGGGAATGACACTGTTTGTAGGACTGGGGAGGTCCGGACGTCTCGTAATTGCGAGCCTGGCAACCCTGCTCGCCGGCCTCATATGGACCACCGGGTTTGCCATCGCATTTGTAGGCAGTCTCAATCTGATCTCAATCACTTTTGCAGTGCTCTTTATCGGTTTGGGGATAGACTACAGCGTTCAGTTTTGCATGCGCTACAGGGAGCTGATAGAAGCGGGTTCCTCATGTAAGGAGGGTATCTTTAACACTGCTCGGGGAGTCGGAAGGAGCCTTTTGATAAGTTGCATCACCATAGCGATAGGTTTTTATTCATTTGTGCCTACGGCTTATTCAGGGGTTGGCGAGCTCGGTCTTATATCGGGCACAGGCATGCTGATCAGTTTCATTGCAACCCTTACCCTACTTCCGGCGCTGCTGGCTTTATTTTCCGTGAAAGGAAAGAGTACGCGAGCTACGTGCTGGGGAAAGCTTGCATCATTTCCTTATGCGTACCGCAGAGCTGTCGTTATCGGGGCGCTTGTGCTTGGAGCGTGCGCTACCCCTGTGTTTTTGAGGGTGTATTTTGATTATAATCCTCTCAATCTGTATGACAGAAAGTCGGAGGCTATCACTACTATCAGAGAACTTTTTAAAGACCCGGAAGCGTCTCCGTGGACTGCGTCGGTGCTTGTGAAGACAAGACAAAAGGCGGATGAAGTGGCTGAAGAGCTGAGGAAACGGAAAGAGGTGAAGATGGCCGTCACGCTATCTGACTTTGTCGCGGAAAATCAGGCCGAGAAGCTCAGAATCATCTCCGATGTTGCGCTATTTATGCCTCCTTCACTAAAGGATGTGAAGATGAAGCATCTTAGTTACGAGGAAAATGTGAAAGCCCTTGATGGTTTTGAAAGAGCTCTGGGCAAATCGCTTCACACTCCCCATGCAAGCCAAAGTCCTTCCGCACAGCGGTTGTATAAGAGTATTCGGCGATTCAAGTCGGTCCTTAATGGACCTGGGGAAAAGGAGAAGGCATTTGCAGCGGTCGAACAAGGCCTTCTCACAACACTGCCGGATCTGCTTTACAGTCTTGTAACATCGCTGCAGGCATCTCATTTTTCAGTGTCTGACCTCCCTCGTGAACTGTCCGCGCAATATCTGTCTTCGGATGGACGTTATCGGGTCCAGATTTTTCCAAGCGAGGACATTATGAATCGGGATGCTTTAGAGCGTTTTGTGAAGGCCGTACGTACTGTTGCCCCTGATGCCACCGATACCCCGATATCGATTTTCGAGTCAGGCAAAGCTGTTGTTGCGTCCTTTCGGCAGGCTGTTCTTTCCGCACTGGTTGTAATCACTATGTACTTGTTCATTGAGCTTAGGAGCGTGTCACTGACAGTGCTGGTGCTTATACCTCTGGCGCTGGCAATGTTACTTGCGGGTTCATTTTCCGTGCTCTTTGATATCCCCCTGAATTTTGCCAATGTGATAATTGTGCCTCTTCTTCTGGGGATAGGGGTGCACAACGGTATCATTTTTACACTTCGCTACCGAAGCGAGCCTCCTCTTGATGGAAATATGTTGAGAACTAGCACGGCCCGTGCGGTGCTACTCAGTACACTGACAATGATAATTAGCACAGGCAGTCTCTCTTTTTCTGCTCACAGAGGGATAGCGAGCATGGGACTGCTCCTCACCGTCTGCCTTTTTCTTATGCTTGGCTGTACACTAGTCCTATTGTCGGTCCTGTTTGAAATTTTCAGAAGAAGTGAGAAGAATGGAAGACACATGAAGATGTTTTGAAACGGAAGCTCAATAAAGAGTATTACAAAAAGGGAGGAGATTGCATGGGACAGACTTCGCTGACTTGTGCTGTTGGAAACAGACTGCTTCTCAGCTTCCTGCTGCTTGCAGCAGTTCTTACTATAC
>CAZNTS010000280.1:0-6013 GCA_964576045.1 uncultured Nitrospiraceae bacterium
CTGCGCAACGAGCTCTATCACTTCCAACACCTTCTTCTTCGCGCTACCTGCGTATACCCCCCATATCCCTGTATCTAAATACGACGCAATAAAGGAGTAAATAGAGTATGCAAGTCCCCTTTTCTCCCTTATCTCCTGAAACAGTCTCGAACTCACACCAGCACCCAAAATGGCATTCATGAGGTACAGTGCGTACCGCTCCAGACTTTCCTGAGGAAGCGCTTTCACGGCAATGCAACTGTGCACCTCCGAGAGATCCTTCGAGAAGACCTCTGTGATGGCCCTGAACTCAGGCACATCGCCCTTCTTAGGCTCAGAGCCCCTTCTCAAGCCGCCAAGGATATGATTAAGAGACGACAAAAGACTGTCAGGATCGAAGTTCCCGGCGCAGGAGATGACCGTATCCCTCGTCCCGTAATATCTTCTGATATGCGCCGCAAGGTCTTCCCCTGTGAAGGACTTTATAGTTTCTCTCCTTCCGAGAACCGGCTGGCCGATACCTGTGTGGCCCCAGACCGTCTCGTACAGAAGATCATGGACATAATCATCTGGAGTATCCTCGACCATCTTTATTTCCTCCTTGATGATGCTCTTTTCCTTTTCGAGGTCCGCTTCTGGAAAGGTCGAATGGAGGAATATGTCTGTCAAGAGGTCGATCCCCCTGTCGAGATGTTCATCAAGAACCTTAGTATAAAAAGTCGTGGTTTCCCTTGAGGTAAAAGCGTTCAGGTCCCCACCGATAGAATCGATATCAACCGCAATATCCCTTGCGGTACGCTTCTTCGTGCCCTTAAAGAACATGTGCTCAAGGAAGTGAGAGATGCCGTTCTTTTCTGGAAACTCGTAGCGTGAGCCAACCTTAACCCATATCCCAAGAGACACGGAGTGTACACTCTTTATTCGTTCGGCGACCACGGGAATGCCATTATCGAGATGGAATCTATGGAACATGTTGCACCCTCTCCTACAAGGACTTACAGAAAGGAAAGGCCAGAGACGACCCGATGGACCTATTCAGCCTTTGAGCGGCCGCCTTGTTCCCTCATGGCCTCTTTTCTGCTGAGACGGATCCTTCCCTGTCGGTCTATCTCGATCACCTTCACGAGCACTTCATCCCCCTCATGTATCTCATCGGTGACCTTTGCGATTCTCTGTTCCGATATTTGCGAAATATGCAACAGACCTTCAGTGCCCGGCAATATCTCCACAAAGGCACCGAAATCCATTATCCTCTTAACCTTGCCCATATAAATCCTGCCGAGTTCAGCCTCAGCTATAATGCCGTTGATTATGTCGATGGCCTTCTGCGCGGAGGACTCGTCGGCTGAAGCAATATTTATGAGGCCTGAATCGTCGATGTCGATCTTGACCCCTGTCTGCTCGATTATACCGCGAATCACTTTTCCTCCGGTCCCGATCACCTCACGGATTTTCTCCTGCTTTATCTGCATCGTATAGATCCTGGGTGCGTGGGGTGCGAGGGTCTCTCTCGGAGACGCAAGGGCCTCCTTTATCTTGCCAATTATAAAGACTCTGCCCTGTCTCGCCTGCTCAAGGGCCCTGCCCATGACTTCCTTGGTTATACCACCTGTTTTGAGGTCCATCTGAAAAGCGGTAATTCCCTGTTCCGTACCTGTTACCTTGAAATCCATGTCGCCAAGATGATCTTCGAGGCCAAGGATATCAGTAAGGACTACTGTCTTTCCGCCTTCCTGGATCATCCCCATGGCAATGCCGGCAACGGGGGCCTTAATAGGCACGCCCGCATCCATAAGCGCAAGCGTGGCACCGCAGACGGTAGCCATAGAAGACGAACCGTTCGACTCGAGGATATCCGAGACAACCCTTATAGTATATGGGAAAACCTCCTTGGAAGGGATGATCGCTTTCACAGACCTCTCCGCAAGAGCCCCATGGCCAATCTCCCTTCGACCCGGTGAACGCAGCGGCTTAACCTCTCCTACACTAAAAGGAGGAAAGTTATAGTGCAGCATGAACGTCTTGTAAGTTTCTCCTTCAAGGGTCTCGATCTTCTGCTCGTCTTCGGAAGTTCCGAGAGTCACCGCAACAAGGGCCTGTGTCTCGCCCCTTACAAAAAGGGCTGACCCATGCGCCCTCGGAAGGAAACCTACCTTCGAGGTTATCTGTCGTATCTCTTCCGGACGCCTCCCGTCAGCTCTTAACCCATCATCTATGATCATCCTTCTCACAAGATCTTTCTCTATGTCAAAGAATATATTGGCTATCTCTTTAGTCAGTCCCTTTTCCTCCGCTTCAAAATGCTTCATTGTCTCATCCAGAAGAATGTCCAAGGCTTCCTGCCTTCTCTGTTTCCCCGGAATCGAAATATGCTCCTTTATGCGGTCAAGGACATAAGGCCTAACATTGTTCTGAAGTTCCTCATCCTCCGCTCTTTCGACCAGCGGTCGCTTGGGCTTTCCAGCAAGGTCCCTCAGCTCATTTTGTACCGCAACAATCTTCTTGATCTCCAAATGCCCGTATTCAATGGCATCAAGCAGTATCTTTTCCGATACCTCGGCTGCTCCTCCTTCCACCATCACTACCGCATCCTCGGTCCCCGCGACCACTATGTTCAGGCTCAATGAATCAAGCTCTGAAAGATCGGGATTTATCACCAGTGCATCACCCATCAGCCCGACCCTCACTGCTCCAACCGGACCTCCAAATGGTATATCAGAAATCATCAGTGCAGCAGACATCCCTGTGATCCCAAGCACGTCCGATGCGTTCTCATCTCCGTATGACAGTACTGAGACGATACCCTGAGTTTCTGAGCGAAAGCCTTTCGGGAAAAGCGGCCTTATGGGCCGATCGACAAGGCGAGAGGTGAGAACCTCCTTCTCGGTCGGTTTGCCTTCTCTCTTGAAATATCCACCTGGAATCTTTCCTGCTGCGAATGCTTTTTCCTGATAATCAATGGTTAGAGGAAAGAAGTCCAGACCTTCCTTTATCTTCTTGTCAGCAACTGCTGTGGCGAGCAAGATCGTATCCCCATACTTCACAACAACAGCGCCATCGGATTGTTTCGCTATCTCACCGGTCTCGATGGAAAGCTTTTTGCCTCTCACTTCAACTTCTACTCTGGTCATCAATATCTCTCTCCTATCTCCGCAATCCTAGGCGTTCCACCACCTTCTCGTAGCGCTCCTTGCTGTTACTCTTAAGATAATCCAGAAGACTCCTCCGCTGGCTCACCAGCTTCAAAAGCCCCCGTCGCGAATGATGATCATTCTTGTGAGTTTTGAAATGCTCCGTAAGATAATTTATCCTTTCACTCAGGATAGCTATCTGCACCTCCGGCGAGCCAGTATCCTTTTCATGTATCTTATAAGCTCCTATAATTGACTGCTTCGTCTCCCTTTCAAGTGACATTCAATCACCACCTCTCAGTTTTGGTTTAGTTCTATAATAGCATATCTCAGTACTCGCATGAGTCTGCACAAAATCTTCTGAAAAGATGCCTCTAGCCCGGAATTCGAACCCAAGACTATGCTTCCCTTCTATTTCTTCGCCTTAAGCCGGGCCTGTGCCGCAGCAAATCGCGCAATGGGTATGCGGAACGGCGAACAGCTCACATAATTCAACCCTATCTGATGACAGAACTCCACGGATTGCGGCTCACCGCCGTGTTCCCCACATATGCCGATTTTGAGATCCTTCTTGACCTTGCGGCCTTTCTCAACCGCAATGCGCAAGAACTCTCCTACACCTTCCCGGTCTATAGTAATGAACGGGTCGTCCTTGAGCACCCCGCTTTCCACGTAAACGGGAAGAAACCTCCCCGCGTCGTCCCTCGAAAGGCCGTAGACGGTCTGGGTAAGATCATTGGTGCCGAAGGAGTAAAAATCGGCCTGCGTGGCAATCTCGTTCGAAGTTACGCACGCACGGGGCAACTCGATCATCGTTCCCACTGTGTATGGCACTTTCACCCGATATTCCTTCTGGATGCTTTCCGCAGTGCAGACAGTGAGGTCCCTCATTAGCTCCAGTTCTCTCACATGCCCGACAAGCGGTATCATGATCTCCGGAATGACTTTCACCTTCTCTCTTGCAAGTTCGCATGCAGCTTCCATAATGGCCTGAACCTGCATCTCATATATCTCGGGGTAAGTCACACCGAGACGGCAGCCGCGGTGTCCTAACATCGGATTGAACTCATGAAGTGATTTGTTCTTGGCATTCAGCTGCTCAAACGGGACCTCCATCTCATCGGCAAGCTCCATCAATTCTTTCTCGGTATGCGGCAAGAATTCATGCAGAGGAGGGTCGAGGAGTCTTATGGTCACCGGAAGGCCGCTCATAGCCTTGAATATACCAATGAAATCACTCTTCTGATAAGGAAGGAGCTTCGCGAGGGCCTTTTTCCTTCCTTCCACGGTATCGGAAAGTATCATTTCCCTCACCGCTTTTATCCTGTCAGGCCCGAAGAACATATGTTCGGTCCTGCAGAGTCCTATGCCTTCGGCACCGAAGTTCCTCGCAGCTGTGGCGTCGTCAGGGGCATCGGCATTTGTCCTGACCTTCAGCGTCCGGACCAGGTCTGCCCATTTCATAAGCTCCTTGTACCAGGGATTATGCTCCGGATCGGCCGGGAGCAGATCGAGCTTTCCTTCGTACACCCTGCCCTTTGTTCCGTTCAGGGTGATCCAGTCGCCTTCTTTAAGAACTCTTCCGTTTACTCGTATCTCTTTCCTGTGGACATCGATGTCAAGGGCGGAACAACCCACTATACAGCATTTGCCCCATCCCCTGGCCACAAGGGCGGCATGGCTAGTCATGCCACCCTTCGCGGTAAGGATGGCTTGGGCAGCGTGCATCCCGTGAACATCCTCGGGAGAGGTCTCGTTCCTAACCAAGATGACCTTCTCGCCCTTTTGCGCCCATACCTCGGCATCGTCAGCGGTAAAAACGACCTTTCCAACCGCTCCGCCGGGCCCAGCCGGAAGGCCCTTCGCTAATTCAACCGCCTTCTTCTCGGCAACTGGAGCGACAGTTGGGTGTAATAATTCGTCTATCTGGTCCGGCTTTACACGCATAATCGCGGTCTCTTTAGAGATCAGCCTCTCCTTGGCCATTTCGACCGCCATACGGATAGCTGCCTGGCCGTTGCGTTTGCCGACTCTTGTCTGGAGCATCCACAGCCTTCCGTCCTCAACAGTGAACTCTATATCCTGCATATCAGTGTAATGCCGCTCCAGCTTCTTCTGGATAGTGAAAAGCTGTTTATAGAGCTTCGGCATCACCTCCTCGAGCGAAGTAAGATGTCTAGTGTCCTCGGTCTTGCCCGCCTTGTTCACCGGATTAGGCGTCCTGATGCCTGCCACCACATCCTCGCCCTGCGCGTTTGGCAGCCACTCTCCGAAGAACATGTTTTCCCCTGTTGCAGGGTTCCGCGTAAAGGCCACTCCCGTGGCCGAATTATCGCCCGTGTTCCCAAAGACCATGGACTGGACATTCACAGCTGTGCCCCAGTCCTCGGGGATCTTCTCTATCCTGCGATAGGACACAGCCCGCTTCCCCATCCAAGACTGAAAGACAGCTCCAATTCCTCCCCACAACTGCTCCATCGCGTCATCAGGGAAATCTTTCTTAAGAGTGTGCCTTATAATCACTTTAAACTCATCACAGAGTATCTTCAGGTCGTTAACCATAAGATCAGTATCGCTCTTATATCCCTTCCCCTTCTTCACTTCCCCCATGGCATGCTCAAGCTTCTGACGTATACCTTCCTCTTCCCGATGTTCTATACCGGCCGCCTTTTCCATAACCACATCGGAATACATCATGAGCAGGCGGCGATAGGCGTCATACACGAAGCGCTCATTGTTGGTCTTCTTAATCAGTCCAGGAATCGTCTTGGTGGTGAGACCGACGTTCAGTACCGTTTCCATCATGCCTGGCATGGAACTCCGCGCGCCTGAACGGACCGAAACAAGAAGCGGATCCGCGGAACCCCCGAATTTCTTGCCCATCATCTTCTCGACCCTAGCCA
>CAZNTS010000281.1:0-4441 GCA_964576045.1 uncultured Nitrospiraceae bacterium
GATAGAGTATAACGAGATACGGCCACACAGTTCACTGGGCTGCAGGCCACCAGCTCCAAAGGCTAAATTGCCTGCTTATGCTTCATTAATTACGACTCTGAGTGTGGTACACTGATTGGGGGCAGGTCAGTAAGCTTTACCTTAATCGGCCATTTTTAAAAGATAAGGGCCTCAGGTAAGACAAAATGAAAGATGGATCTTCTTCCACTCTAAAGGGTGCTATCATTTTCTTGTTCTTACTGATTCAGGCCTTTATCGCATCTTCACCTTTGTTAGAAGATGGTTGGTTTTTATCCCACGATGCTACTTGGCATTTGGACAGACTTGTAGCTGTAGCGTATGAATTGGACCTAGGTGATTATTACCCCCGCTGGCTTTCCACTGCAGCATTTGGTAAGGGATTACCAGTTCTCAATTATTATTCTCCCGGCATCTATCTTATTGCAGGCTATTTACATATCTTTGGAGTTTCGCTCCTTCTGTCTTTAAAAATAATGTGTATCTCTTTGTTTTTCCTTGGTTCGTTAGGAATGTTCCTTTGGGTTAGGCGGCATTGTGCTTTGTTTGGAGCTCTTATTGCAGCCACGCTTTATACATTTGTGCCTTACCACTTTGTTGACATCTATGTCCGCGGGGCAATCCCAGAATTCGCAGCAATGGCTTTGTTGCCATTCCTGTTTTATGGGATCGATCGAATGTTTTACGAGTATGGCTATTTCAGTGGAATCTTGCTCACCGGGACAACGACAGCCTTGATAATAGTGACGCATAACCTGAGTGCTTTCATGATTATGCCGTTTGCCCTTGTTTACTTCACGTGGTGTGCGTATGCTGTGAAGCCACCTTTGAGAAAAATTGCAATTTGCGCTTCCGGTCCAATCTTGGGTCTGGGTCTATCGGCCGCTTACTGGCTGCCTGCAACAACAGAGATCGGTTATTTAGCCCATTTTAAAGAGTCAATCCTATCTTTCTCTTATATCCTATACTTTATCCAACCGACTGACTGGTTCTCATCGAGATGGGGATTTGGATTTGCCTTCCCGAAGGGGAACGCTACGATGAGCTTTCAAATCGGTTACGTTCTTTCGGTATTCGTTCTGATGTCAACATTAACAGTGCTGGCCATACGCGGCAAAGAAAGGAGCTTTGGGCTTATCACGCTTGTTTTGGGAATGCTTGGTCTGTTCCTTACTATATCGCCTTCTGCAATAATTTATGACCAGGTCAGTCTGGTTCAGTATGTTCAGTTTCCTTGGCGTTATCTGGGCATCGCAACTTTGTTCTTACCCGCACTAACCGGCTTATCAGCAAATTGGAAATATGTGGGGCGAATCCCGCATGGACCCATGATCCTGTTATGTTGTGCCTTGGGTTGCAGTGTGTTGCTTTCACACACGCATAGAGAGGTTCTCGAAAAAACCAGCGGAGATATAGATCAAATAGGTCGGTCGAGAATAGTTAGCAAAAACATCGGCGTTATGTCAGTAGGAGATGAGTATTTACCCAAGTGGAGTGACGAATCGGTAGTCCCCCTGAGGTTTTATGAGATCTTGTTGCCCTTCCCCTCAACCTCAACATTGAAGGTTGAAAACGTCGAAACAAAAGGATCGAAGATACGATTTCGCATCGAGAGCAAGGGGGGAGTTAATCTGGCAGTTTCGCAGTTTTACTTCCCCGGCTGGAAGGCGACGATTGACGGTAGATATCGGCCTGTTGCTTATACCGCTGAAGGATTTGTCACTTTGACGATACCTCCGGGTGTGCATTCAGTTCAGTTATGGTTTGGCACCACGACACCTAGGATTATTGGTTGGCTGATAACTATAGTCACATTATTGACACTACTATTCTTCAAAGTCAGAAAGAAATCCTGATCTCATGGAAAGAATCAATCTTATGATAGTTGGCAACCTTTAGACAGTTTCGTTTGTTGAAAACTATCAGCGTGTCTTTGTTGACAACACCAATCGATGAAATTAGCTGTCTACTTCATTCGAGACACATAATGATGAAGGTTGCTTCCAACATTTCACATTGGGAAAGGGCGGCTCCAGAATTCTTTTGATGAGATGCTACGCGCTCCGTTGCAGTTAGAGCACTCAAGCTAAGGGAAGTAGACAATAGCGTCGAACAATCGAACCTCACATTGGTACAGGAAGCGTCTGAAAAAATGATTTCATGCTTCAGAAGATCTTTTTAAGGAATAGTACGGTACATAAGATGCCTTTTGAGATAAAGTATCCGACAGAGACACCCTTGCTTTCTGAAGTCAATACCAGTTTCAATATGTATCGACTATTGATTTTCATATCTACCAAACACTTCCTGACGATAAGAGCTAATGCATATTGGTACACTATTCTGACCGTTCATGGGGCTGCTAAATCCCATGCTATAATAAGGCTCGTGGGTAAAGCTTCAAAGAAGAAAAAGGGTTCAATTAATGAGGCTGTAAGCGGTGATGACAAGAGTAAGAAAATAGATGGATCATTGCAAGGATTGCAATCAAAAGGCAGTTTACAACATAACCATTCAGCACTTGCGCTTATCCCCGTTGTCATCATAATATTTGTTTCTTTTGCCGCATATTTCAACGCCCTTTCAGGAGATTTTGTATTTGACGATCAGTACCAAATAGTAGAGAATCCTTGGATCAGGGATATAGGGAACATTCCGACAATATTCTCCAGTAGTGTCTGGAGCTTCAGACCAGGCATAATCGCTTCAAGCTACTACAGGCCTCTAATGCAAATTGTGTATTTGGTGAGTTATCATCTTTTTGGCTTGCAGCCTTGGGGTTATCATCTGGTAAATGTCCTTTTTCACTGTGGCGTAGCGGTCCTTGTTTTTTTGATGATACGGAGATTCCCGGCTAACTACACGGGTCTGCCGTCATCGGTATATCTTTCACCTCCCTTCATAGGTGCTATGCTCTTTGCTTCTCATCCCATCCATACTGAGGCAGTTACTTGGATCGCTGGATTGCCAGATGTAGCCTTCACTTTTTTTTACCTTCTTTCTTTTTATTTCTATCTCCTGTTTCGCAGTGGCATCAAAAGAGTCTATCTCTGGTCGGTACTGTCATTTTTAGTGTCAACACTTTTCAAAGAGCCTGCCCTTACTCTTCCCATAATAATGGCAGTGTATGACTCACTGTTTCATAAGTGGGAGAATAAAATTGTCTCAAGAATTAAGACGTATATCCCCTATATAGTCGTTTCAGGTATTTATCTTATGATGAGATATTATGCTCTTAGAAGCGTTGTGGCAGGAGAATTTTATCCCCTGAGTACTTATCAATTTATCATAAATGTATTCCCACTTTTTAGAGAATACGTTACAAGCGTCCTTTGGCCGTTTGATCTCAACCTCTGGCATTCCTTTCATCCCATCGCCTCTCTGGTTGAGACAAATGGGGCGATCTCTATGGTTCTGACGGTCATTCTTTTTGTTTTTATGGTATTTATATATAGAAAGAACAAAATAGTTCTATTTGGCCTTCTTTTATTTATTGTTCCTCTTCTGCCAGCTCTTTACATAAAGGGAATCAGTTGGAAACCCTTTGCAGAAAGATACCTTTACTTGCCCTCTGTCGGGTTTGTGCTTATTCTGACGATATTTTTATCGTGGGCTAGAGGGAAGCTGCAGCATACAGTCTGGAGCATTACTATAGTCTCTGTGGCAATACTGGCGTTATACATAGTCGAAACAGTAAACAGAAATAATGTCTGGAAGAATTCTCTCACTCTTTGGTCGGATACGGTCCTCAAGGCACCCGACAGTGCAATGGCTCACTTCAACCTTGGAGCTGCGTATGCATCTGAGGACCGACTTGACGAGGCCATAAAAGAATACAATTCTGCCCTGGCTATCAATCCTTTCCTCGCACCCGATCTGTATCTCGGCTTGGGAGAAGCTTACGAATTAAAGAATCGGATTGACGAAGCTTTAGATATGTATCGAATTGCACTTCAAATTGAGCCAAATTATAAAATTCATCGAGTTTTAGGCGATGCCTATGCAAAAAAAGGTTTAATAGATCAGTCAAGATATCACCATCAGAAAGCTATGGAATTAGAGAAGGAGTATTGGAGTAGGTGATTGCCTTTCTCCATAGCGTCTGATCATGATTATAGCCTTATTTACCTAAAATGTGTGAGATACAAACATGGCACGAAAAAAATTTGAATTCGCGCCAAAGAAGGTCTGATTATTATTGAATCACGTTATCATCGTACTGTTGCTCGATACCTCGCAGCTTCCCGCTTCCCAAGAATGTAACACTTAAAAATCAGAGGCTCCTCAGTTCAAAAATGTATTAGAGAACCTATACTTATGTTATAAGGATTGCTATGATTTTCAATGAAGATATAATTATTAGATTAAAATGCCCGATTCTCTGCAATCGTAGTCACGGAGGCCATTGATGTGTCATTTTTCA
>CAZNTS010000282.1:0-6180 GCA_964576045.1 uncultured Nitrospiraceae bacterium
CTGCCAATCTTCAAGCTGATTACCCTCATTAAGTAATCCATGTACGATATTGCGCTGTTTAAGCGGTTGAAGGCCCTGATCCTGTTCAGGGCCCTTTTTGTGACGCTTCTTCTGGGGACATTCCTGATATTCGAGATAGGATTTTACAGGTTCCCGCACCCCGGGGCAATCCTCTATATAATCATCCCTCTCTACCTTCTTTCCGTAGCTTACGGCTTCCTGCTCCCAAGGGTCGGGAACCTCGTCAGCTTTGCCTACTTTCAGCTCTGTATAGACGCTTTATCATCAATCGCCCTCATTTTCCTGACCGGCGGCATCGAGAGCTGGTTCTCCTTTATCATGCTCTTGACGGTCATCGCATCGGCAATCACCCTTGACAGCAAAGCAGGTTTCATTACCGCTACCATTTGCAGCATCCTATACGGCCTCCTTATCGACCTCCAGTTTTACAGGGTAGTCCCAGTCGCATATGACTTATCAGTCAGGGAAAAAGACTTTCTCTACAACATCTTTTCCCATATCACCTCTCTCTACCTCACAGCATATTTGACGGGCTATATGTCTTCCCGGCTCGAAAGGACTTCCCAAAGGCTTGCTGAAAAGGATTCAGACCTCAGAAACCTTGCTTTTTTCAATAAGGAACTCATCGAGGGGCTGCCCAGCGGGTTGCTTACCACAGACCTTTCGGGAAAGATACTGATATTCAACAGGGCTGCGGAGCATATCACCGGGTTCACTCATGCTTCAACTGCCGGGAAAGACATTACCGAGGTCTTCCCTTTTGTTACATATCCCCTTGAGACACAGAGGAAGGAGGGTATGATAATCCACAACGATAATTACCGCATCATCGGACTCACCATCTCGGCTTCGAAGGACAGCAGTGAAAATAATACCGGTTACATCTGCATCTTTCAGGACATTACCGAGCTCAAAAACCTCGAGGCCGAATTGAAGCATAAGGAGACCCTTGCAGCCATAGGTGAACTTTCCGCTAACATGGCACATGAAATCAGGAACCCTCTTGCCTCTTTGAAAGGCTCAATCGAGATGCTCAAGGAGGGTATGCTCACGAAGGATCATGGCGAAAAACTGATGAACATCGCCTTGAGTGAAATGGACAGGTTGAACAAGATAATCTCCGATTTCCTGACATATTCGAGGCCGAAACATCCTGAATTCTTCAAGTTCGACCTCCACACAATGCTTGACGAGATCATAGAACTAATCAGGGGAGCCGCGATAAACGCCGACAATATTTCGATACGCAAGGAGTTTGTGGGAGAGAGAGAGATAGTTGCGGATCCTCAGAAACTGCGGCAGGTCTTTCTGAACCTAGGCATGAACGCCCTGGAGTCGATGCCCGAAGGTGGAGAACTGATCATCAGTACCCGGAATTCCGAAAGCACGGTGACTGTCAGCGTAAAGGATTCGGGCATTGGAATTCCTAGGGAACACTTGAAAGAGGTATTTTATCCTTTCTTCACAACCAAGGACAGAGGTACGGGCCTCGGCCTCTCCATAGCATACAGGATCGTCGAAGAACATAACGGAAAAATATCGGTGAAAAGCAGGCAGGGTCATGGGACCGTTTTTGATGTAGTGTTGCCCCTTGCCCCGAACCGCTCACTTCTGCAGGAAATGGGGATAAAGGATTTCCTGAAGCATCGGACGTAGTCAGGAAGGGACGCATATGGAAGAACGTAAGAGCAAAATATTGATCGTCGAGGACGAAAAAAACATGCGGGAAATCCTGAAGATCCTCCTGGAGAGTGAAGGGTACGAGGTCTCCACAGCAAAGGATGGCACCGAGGGGATGGGGTGGCTGGACAGGGACATCTTTGACCTTATCATCACTGACATCAAAATGCCGGGCGTTGACGGTCTACATATTCTCAAGAAGGTCCAGGAATTATCGCCAGAGACCCTTGTGATCATGATTACTGCTTTTGGCACTACAGAGTCAGCCGTCGAAGCAATGAAGCTCGGCGCTTATGACTATATCCACAAGCCCTTCAAGATCGAAGAGATCCGCCTCGTGGTGAGGAATGCCCTTGAGAAACGCAAACTTATTGGAGAAGTGTCGATCCTTAGGGACAAGATAAGGACCACCTACGAACTCGGCAACATTTTCTATAAGAGTTCAAAGATGCAGGAACTGCTCAGACTCCTCCCGAAGATCGCACAGAGCACTTCCAGCATCATCATCACCGGTGAGAGCGGAACAGGCAAAGAATTCTTCGCTAATGCCATACATAACCTCAGCCCCAGGAAAAAAGGCAACCTAGTCGCAATCAACTGTGCGACTTTCCCCGAGGGCCTTCTAGAGAGCGAGTTGTTTGGCCACATGAAAGGCGCATTCACCGGGGCCGTCTATAACAAACAGGGGCTCTTCGAGATCGCGGACGGAGGCACGATGTTTCTTGACGAAATCGGTGAGATGCCCACAGGCCTCCAGGCAAAGCTTCTCAGGGTCCTTGAAAACGGAACTTTCAGGCGAGTTGGCGGCACCAGCGACATCAAGGTCGATGTGCGGATTGTCGCTGCGACCAATAAGAACCTTTCGGAAGAAACCGCTGCGCACAGGTTCCGGGAGGATCTTTACTACCGGCTGAACGTGGTCCCCCTCCACATACCTCCTCTCAGAGAAAGAAAAGAAGATATCCCCCTGCTCGTCGATTATTTTATAAAGAAGTTCTCAGGCAGTCGCAACCGGATATCGCCTGACGCATTGAAGCTGCTCATCAATTATCCCTGGAAGGGGAATATCCGAGAGCTCGAAAATCTCATTGAGAGGGTTCTTCTGATGACCGATAAAGACGAAATCTCTGCCGTTGATATCCCTCCCGAGATCAGCGCTTTCCGTGCGGAACATCAGGTATTGCCTCCCATGACTGGTAACGGGATCAATCTCGACGCTATAGTGGAAGACATCGAGAAGAGCTATCTCCTTGAGGCGCTTGCCATGGCCGGAGGTGTAAAAACGGAGGCGGCAAAACTGCTGAACCTATCGTTCCGGTCGTTCAGGCACAGACTGCAGAAATACGGGATAAAATAGAGAAGGTCATCTTATCCTCTCTGGATGTGTATAGACATTAAACCTATTACCCCGCACAAAACCAACTATGGTCATGCCCCTTTTCTCCGCGATCTCTAAGGCGAGATTCGTCGGCGCTGTGCGCGTAGCGAGTATAGGGATCCCCCAGCGAGAGCACTTCGACGAGATCTCCGAAGAGATCCTTCCGCTGGCAACCATGATCTTCCCGTAGAAGGGAATCTTTTCGAGCAGGGCGTACCCGACTACTTTGTCAACTGCATTATGTCTTCCGATGTCTTCGGCAAAACAGAGTATTACCTTTCCCTCAGAAAGAGCCGCGCTGTGGACACATCCGGTAAGCTTGTAAAGCTCGGAACGTGTCTGAAAATCGTTGAAGATATACTTTAGACTATCCCAATCAATGGTCAACGGATCTTCAATCATCTCAGTTTCCGCTTTCCTTTCAAAGGTCACACCCCCTACGCAACCCGACGTAATGGTCTTACCCTGAAAAGAGACCTCGCCCTCCGCCGGAATATCAACCAGTATCTCCTCGCCGTACTCGATGGCCACCCTATCCGCACACCAGTTTCCCCTGATCACACCTTCCGTCATCACTAGCCCAACGGCAAGCTCCTTTACCATGGACGGAGTACAATAAAGGCTGACAACTTCCATTCCGTTCACGGATATCTTCACCTTCTTCTCGATGGCTACAAGGTCTTCAATATACTCAAAGGAGCCGTTTGCGTATTTGCAGACCCTCCTGTTTGTTATCCTTTCCATATCCGATTATAAGTTTTCGAGCGCGGTACCGTCAAATCGTCTCCTTTGCTTCCAACCCCTTCTACGTGGCTATGATGCTTATAATGGAAGGAAGGATTTACGGATATGCATCGAGCAAACCATGGCGTTCCTGACATCAATGAGCCGTCAGCTGACACATCCGGTTGGGTGACACATCCGGTTGGGTTGAATATAAAGGGCGTTACTGATATAATTAAGCCATTCCTGGATAGATTGATTATATCAGATGCCCATTAAGTCACATAAATATCATTCCCTAAGCTGCCAAGGACATCCAGACAACTTTTTTCTTTCTTCTGTCTTAGCTGTTCTCTTCTTATACGCACTTGTCTTCTTGCTAACTTCTTGCGCCTCTGCTGCCTCCACAAAAACACCCAACGAGTCGTACAATGATCTCAAACAGGGCAAGGAATTCTTCGAAAAAGGGAATTACGTTGAGGCGCTGGGGGCTCTCAAGATCGCCTATGCAAAACTTCCTGTTATCAGAGACTATATCCTCTTCTTTATAGCGAGAGCACTGAACAGAACCGACCACTTCGAGGACTCGACTGGGTGCATTAATGAACTGCTAAGTTCGTACCCGGATTCACCTCTAATGAAAAAAGCTCGACAATTGCAAATCATGAACCTTCTTCTCTCCAGGGAGACGGTTTCACTAAGCCAAATACTTTCCGGCGGCAAGGATTATGGTCGCGGTGTGGACACCATCCTCATCGCTATGGAGGCATACGTTGCGGACTACCCGGAAGACGCACAAATAACTTTTCTTACCGCCAGATTATTGAAGAGGTGTGGGAAGGTTGAAGGAGCAAAGAAGCTTTTCCTCGCTGTGTACATGGGGAATAGCGTGTTCTCTGAACAGGCATACCAGGAACTGCAGCCACAAGACGTCACTGCAGAGCATTCCTTTACCAAGGCCTCGAACCTGATGAAAATGATGGAGTACAAGAAAGCCGAGGCCCTTATCAGGAAGATCCTTCCAGTTGCTAAGGGCCCACTGAAAACGGACTCGCAGAAGACCCTAGGCGTGTCGCTCTTCAGGCAAAAGAGGTACAAAGAGGCAAGCGATGTTTTTATCAGCGCAGGAGATCCATATAATAGCGCCCGATCTCTTTACCGCGCGGGCGAACTGGCCGCCTTCACGGGGACAATTTCCAGACTCGTTTCTATGGAAGATAAGCGGGCCGGCTCTCTTCTGATTGCATATGCGGCAAAGAAACGTCGGGATGGAAAACCGGAGGAATCCCTCGCAATCTATGCCCGGGTAAGGAAGGATTATCCATTCCTCAACGAGGAAGCGCTGTGGGGCATGGCATGGACGCAATATCGTAGGGGCTTCTATGGAAATGCTGCTGAACTCTTTGCGGAGTTGAATAGAAAATATCCCGGTCCACGAGCCAGTTACTGGGGAAACCGCAGTGAGGAACTGGATAAGCGAGATACTGTTTCCTCAAAGGAAGATGAGAACTCGTCCAAGGGGAAAGACCTCAGAAATGATTTTTACAGCCTTCTCTCCTATGCGCGCGGAAAGGACAGTTTCAGCGGTCGGTCCATTGGCGAGGCCCGTTTGTCTCGGAATTACATCGTTCGAGAGAGCGGAGAGAACCTATCCGTTCTCTCGACTGAGAAACTTCCTGCCAATATCCTCGCGCTCTTCGATCGATTCAGTATACTCATGGGAATCGGGATGAAGGAAGAGGCTATCGCCGAACTAGTGCTGATTGCAAACAGGGTCTCAAGTCTGGAAGCGCTCCTGACGGTCTGCCGGATATTGCAAGGTGTGGGAGATTATAAGAAGGCGATCACTCTCGTATCAAAGCTTCCTGACGGAACGAAATGGACCGAGCATATAGATATTAACGATATCCTTTATCCTATGGCATACTGGCCTATGGTGCATGAGATTGCTGACCGCAACGCACTTGACCCTTTTATCGTGCTTGCGGTGATGAGAGAGGAGAGTCGCTTTGATCCCAAGGCGCGCTCCATGGCGGGAGCCCTAGGGCTGATGCAAATAATGCCCAACACCGCGCATGTTCTTGACAAACACCTCAATATGGAGATTTCCGACAATTCTGAGCTCTATAATGTCAAGGTTAACATCTCAATCGGAGCATACTATCTAAACTCGCTGCTCAAGGAATTTGGTTCACTGCCGGTGGCTCTTGCCGCTTATAACGCCGGGCATGATAGGGTAAGGGAATGGCTAAAGGAGGGCAATTACCAGTCGCATGATGAATTTATTGAGGATATACCTTACGATGAAACAAGGAACTATGTGAAGCGGGTATTACTCACCTATTTTACGTATCTCAACCTGGGGAATAGGTTGTAAG
>CAZNTS010000283.1:0-3466 GCA_964576045.1 uncultured Nitrospiraceae bacterium
TTGCTACAGCAGGCGATGCAAATTGAACCTGTGCCTTACAAAAACATCATAGGAGGCAAATATAACCACAATACATAGTGGTCGGTGGAGTCAACTAAATAAGCCTAATGCTCATTGACAGTGATCGCAAAACGTGGTCAAATTTACCATAAGTATTGATTGAAGATGGCATGTCGGATAAAACTCGCAGGACGGATAAGGAGGATGGATTGTGAAGATGATCGTCAGGCTGCTTTTCTGTATGCTAACTTTGTTGTCGTTATATGGTTGTGAAGGATTCCGCTTCGGACAGTTTACCTATTATCCGTCTGTCCCTTATGATTACACTGATCCCTACAGCAATTATTATTACTACAACTATTACTTTTATTATTATCCATACGGTCTCTATGCGCCGAAGGAGCCAGAGGAAACGCCCGGGGAGAAACCCGAGGAGTATCGCAGATAACCTTCCTTTTGGAGGCATCTTTACTTGGGAAATCTTGTCTTATGCCACAGGAGGTAGGCATGCTGAGGATGGTATATGAA
Source organism: uncultured Nitrospiraceae bacterium (assembly GCA_964576045.1). Lineage (GTDB taxonomy): Bacteria > Nitrospirota > Thermodesulfovibrionia > Thermodesulfovibrionales > UBA9159 > CAZNTS01. Next base: position 529 of record CAZNTS010000283.1, read on the forward strand.
GCCGTTGTCTTAACAGTCGTACTCATCGCTGCTTGTTTTTCCCTCGCAAGTCGCGATGCATTTTGCGCCGCGATGGAAGAGATGCATCATTTCGGCGGACACGAGCACATGGGAAATGCCATGAAAGCGCCTGAGGTCATTGTAGACCTGGAGACGAGACCGGCGGAGCTCAGAACAGAAATGCCTGCCACTATCATCTTTTTCATCAAGGATGCCGGGGGCAATCCGTTGCAGGATCTTACCGTGACCCATGAGAGACTTGTTCACGTGATGATTATTAGCGCTGATTTCAGAACGTTTGCTCACATACATCCCGATGATCTCGGGCCGATCACATCTGATATGATCAAGGATGCACGCTTCCCTATACGGTACGTCTTCCCTACAGCGGGCCGGTATCTCATAGCCCTGGACTCAGCGGTGAACGATGAACCCTTTTCTGAACATTTCACCGTGGATGTTGGTGGGGAGCCACGGATGGGCACTTTTAAGAGAGATTTATTGAGGAAAAAAATGTTTGGGGATTATGAGGTGATGCTTGCGTCTAGTCCCGAACAGATTACTGTGGGCAAAGAGGTTGTGCTTAAATACACGATTAGCAGGGAAGGAAGACCGGTCACCGACCTCGAACCATATCTTTCTGCCCCCATGCATGTGGCGATAGTTGAAGATGACCTGAACAACTTTATCCATACGCACGGTGAACTGCCCGATATGCCTCACCATCCCATGATGGCGGGGCACATGCACATGGAAGTTCCTGCGAATTTCGGTCCCGAAATCGACATTTATATTAACTTTCCGTCTAAAGGGTTCTATCAGATTTTCGGCGAGTTGAAGCACCAAGGGAGAGTAGTCTTAACCAGTTTCATGATCCAAGTCGAGTAAGCGTCTTTCTCGACCATCCGTTGCATTTTCAGGCGCGTACCTCACCTGCGGAGTAAGAATATGAGCAGAAAGAGTGAACTCCTTGAGCTAGCCAGAGAGATCGAGGCGTGCCCTTTCTGCAGGTCATGGGGAAGGGGGATGGCTGTGCCTGGGGAGGGAGCTCCTGAGGCTCAAATCGCATTCATTGGTGAAGCTCCTGGTAGAGAAGAGGGTGGGTGCGGCCGTCCCTTTGTGGGCAGGTCGGGAAAGTTGCTCAGAGCCATGATCCGGGAAATCGGCCTTGAAGAGAAAGAGGTTTTCATCAGCAGTCCCGTTCAGTATCTTCCGCGTCGTAGGACGTCGCTCAAATCTAATGTCCTGCATAGCCGCACACATCTTCTCAAACAGCTTGTCATCATTAATCCTTCGATCGTCGTTCTTCTCGGTAAAACAGCCTGTTTTGCGCTGTTGGACAGGAATGTCGAAGTGATAAAGGAGCACGGAAAGGTCGTTGTGAAGGACGGCAGGAAGTATCTCATCACGTTACATCCTGCGTATGCCATGCGTTTTTCAGACGGGATGAAGGCGTTCCGTCATGATTTTGGAGAATTAAAAAAATTGATTGGAAGATAGCCATGCGCTTATTAGTATTTTCTCAATATTATCTTGCCTTGGATATAAGTAGGTTGCACAGACATCTATTTTATGCCGGGCAGAATACTAGAGATGTGGTGGAGCTAATGCCTCAGGTTATACCGGCAGGAGAACATCTTAGCGGACTGCCTGAATGGAAGGCGTGTATGACCTTATGATAAAACTAACTTTTCATATGACGATTAGAAAGATCAACATATCCGTCCTGCGAAGCAGTCGGTGACGTTTCTAGTTGATCTGTTTGATCGATGGAAGAACAACATGGTGAGGGCCTGTTGCGGTCAAGCGTAAACTGAATACGAAAATCGGCCATGCTGTTCTGAACAAATGGATAGGGTTTTTTAAGATGCTTCCTCACGATGTGCACTGCAACGCATTGACGGGAGAAATGACTACACCATCTGCAAAAGTGATCTATAAGCCCAGGCAACAGATTGTTGATCTAATGATCGGAGATGTCAAGGAGCATGAAGGATTACCAACATTTATGACGAGAGGTTTTGAAACTGTGAGGAGTGAATGTGACCTTCACGCATGGCAGCAAATCTTAGGAAGATGTCGGCTTATTTGAAAGGCAAAAAACATCCTGATTGAGGTGGTCACTCTTTCTTAAAAACCTTTCCTAATGATATTATGGCCAGCGCATGTAGTCCAGTTGTGTTTCCTCTCGACTTGGCATTCCTCAGCCGACCCCGGGTCCGGGACTTGTCGAAAAGCCTACACGAGGAGGTGCATTTTCAAAAATGGTTATAAAATAAAATCAAGGACTTGTGAGGTAATATATGTAATTGAGGATTGGTCGTCTACCCTTGAAGCCGTGTAGGGATTCGTCCGATAGCGGAACCATCGAGAATCTGATATAAAGATATTAAGGGAGGTGTGGGATGGCTTCTGAAGATAGCGAGAGAAGAGATGCGCCACGCAATGGGTTTTACTGCCCCATAGAGTTCTTTGTGGAAAAAAATAAGGAATCCGGAATCTTACCGGCTGAAGTAATGAATATCAGCGACTCAGGACTCAGGATCTATCTTGGTTATCCACTCTGTGAAGGGCAGGAGATACTGATTAACGACCGATTACCCAATGGTCGTCAGCTATACAGGGTGAGGTGGTGCAATAAAATACAGGAAAACTTTTTTGAGGCCGGACTAAAGTCTTTGCAGTAGGCATCCAGTTACTTGCAGTTACCGGCGATCGGAAGCACAATAGCATACGGCTAAGTTCACCCTTTTTCTTTACGGAGTGTCAAGAGTGTTGCTCCCCATCCCCCTTCATCCTCTCCCGCCTGTCTGAACGATTCGACCGATGGAAGTCTTTCAAGGATAGAGTGGACAGTTTGTCTCAGCGCTCCCGTACCCTTTCCGTGAATGACGCGGACTTCGTAGATTCCTTTTTGCATGCAGGCAGATAGATAGTC
>CAZNTS010000284.1:0-9009 GCA_964576045.1 uncultured Nitrospiraceae bacterium
TTCTCGAGATCAGATAACCGGGGATAAATAGGCAAAAGGGAAAAATGAAAATAAGGTAAACTAATTTGGCAATATCGACCATCAAATTCATTTTCTTGCTTAGCTTAATCAAATATCTTAGTCAAATACAAGCTTATTTAAGCTGTCGATGCTTAAAGAAGACGGGTTTAATTATAGAACGGGGAGAAGCGCCAAATGCCGATTAATCAGACGCTAAGGGCAACCTTGGAGGACATAACGCAGCGGCTTGATGCTCCCCTATGTCTTTTATGACAACACCATCGGAAAGCACTATTAAGGACATCAAGAGAAGCTTCAAGATAGCGCTAAGAGGATCGGGAATCAGGGATTTCCACTTCCACGACCTCAGGCATACATTTGCTTCTCACCTTGTGATGGCTGGAGTAGACCTTACCGCTGTGGCAAGGCCTATGGGCCACAAGTCGTTGAATATGACGCTGAGGTACAGCCACTTATCACAGGGCAATTGGAACAATGCCGTCAGTGCTCTGGACACCACTTTTAACAGCACAAGAACAATCAGCACAAAATTAGCACAATTTGGCGAGTAACTGTAAAAGTAAGGACAGGTAAGAGCGAAAAAAAACTGAAGATAACCCTTCTTGAAATAAAAGCTTTCTCTCCAGTTTTAAATGGTAGGCGATGCTGGGATTGAACCAGCGACCTCTCCCGTGTGAAGGGAGCGCTCTCCCACTGAGCTAATCGCCCGGCCAGACCATTATAAAACAGGACCAACTACAAGGTAAAGCCTTAAGTCTTGAGGAGTTCCCAAATGTTTCCGTATCATTCCCGCAAAGCCTGCCCTCTAAGACAGTAGTCGGGGAATGGTAATCCAATTTAAGCCAAAATGGATGCCCGACGGAGACACTCTGGCATGACAACAGATAGGGGTGAATGTATATTTTATCTGAAAACGCTTAATAAATCATAATGCGGACGCACTAGAGGATGGCGTGTCACGGTCTTATGTTCTTCCGACGCAGAAGTACTTGAAACCCATCTTCTTAACCTTCGCCGGTTCGTAGATGTTCCTCAGGTCAAAGAAGAACGGCTGCCGGAGCATGCCCTTTATCTTTTCGAGATCGAGATTCCGGAACTGGTTCCACTCAGTAACTATGACAAGTGCGTCGGAGTCCTTTGCCGCATCATATGGGTCGTTGCAAAAGACGATGTCGGGGAACAGTGAGCGCGCACGCTCCATCGCCACAGGGTCATATGTCCTGACCCTCGCCTTCGCTCTCCGAAACCGCTCTATCAGAAAAACAGACGGTGCATCCCTGAGATCATCCGTGTTGGGCTTGAAAGAAAGCCCAAGGATCGCCAGGGTCTTTCCCTTCAGGTCTCCCATCACTCGTGTTATCTTCTCAAACATAATGTGTCTCTGCCTTTCATTGGCAGAGACGGCGGCTCTGATTACTGAAAGTTCTATACTGTGCTTCTCTGCAAGCCTAAGCAGGGCCCTGGTGTCCTTCGGGAAACATGAACCTCCAAAACCCGGCCCTGCATGGAGGAATTTGGAGCCGATCCTCTGGTCAAGGCCCATGCCCTTTGCCACAATGTTAACGTCCGCACCCACTTCGTCGCAAAGATTAGCGATCTCGTTAATGAACGATACTTTTGTGGCCAGGAAGGCATTCGATGCATACTTTATCAGCTCCGCGCTTTCGACACTGGTTATGACGAAAGGGGTTTCGATCAGATAAAGGGGTTTATAGAGGTCTTTCATGATTGCCACGGCCTGTTGGCTGTCTGCACCTACCACCACCCTGTTCGGTCTCATGAAGTCTTCAATGGCGGCCCCTTCGCGGAGGAACTCGGGGTTTGAGACGACATCAAAGCTGAGTGCAGAGAGAGAGCCCTTTGCCTTCAGCCGACTCGAGATCATGCGCTTTATCCTTTTCCCGGTACCCACAGGGACAGTGCTTTTTGTAACGATTACCTTATAGCCGTCCATATGTTTGGCTATCTCATTCGCCACTTCATCGATGTGTTTCAGTTCAGCGGAACCATCCCCTCTCGGAGGTGTTCCCACTGCTATAAAAATGACGAGGCTGTCATTAACCGCATCCGCAATGTTCGTAGTGAATTTTAGTCTTCTCTGTTTAATGTTCCGCTGAACGAGTTCGTCAAGCCCCGGTTCATAGAAAGGCACCTTGCCCTTTTTCAGGGCCTTTACCTTCTTTTCGTCCTTGTCAACACATGTGACGAAGATGCCGAATTCCGCAAAGCATGCACCTGTCACAAGGCCGACATAGCCCGCGCCGATTATTCCTATATGCATCCTGGATCCCTCATAAACCGAGTGCCTTCAAAAAGAAATATTATACAAGATTGCCGCATTGCGTGAAAGTCTTCTTTAGGGTCGAATAAGGACGTAGCCTCGTCTCGGATCAGTATCCAAGGGTCTTTAAAAATATCATCCGCTTTTTAGTATACTATAGGAAGTTGTGAATTTATTGTAATACAAGGAGACACTTACAGCTTTGCGCCAAGCCGGGTGTAATTATTCTGGAATATCTCGCCTGTTTTTTTCTGAATGCCCGCGTGCCGACAACCCCCAACGATGAAGATAAGCGGCTTCACATTTTTGAGGAATGCGCAGATGCTCGGGTATCCGTTTGTTGAGTCGATCTCGTCGGCGCTTCCTCTCTGTGACGAGTTTATCGTAAATGTCGGGGACAGCGAAGACGATACACTCAACATGGTAAAGCAGATGCAAAGCCCAAAGATAAGGATCATCCAAAGTCAATGGAACGAGCGGATGACGATCAAGGGGTACGTTTACGGACAGCAAAAAAGTATAGCACACTTCAATTGTTCGGGAGACTGGGCCTTGTACCTAGAAGGTGATGAAGTACTTCATGAGGACGACCTGCCCCGTGTCAGGGCTTCGATGGAGAAGTATCTCAACAACGGACGTGTGGAAGCGCTGGTATTTGATTACATACATCTCTACGGCGACCATCTTACCTACGTATCGAGCCCTGCGTGGTACAGGAAGGAAGTCCGGGTCATAAGGAATACGGTTCGGGCGTATTCTCCTGATGGTCTCTATTTTGTAGTGCTCACATCGAATAAAAAAGGCCGTTATCCTTACGCGGCGCCTTCTGGAGCGAGAATCTATCATTATGGATACGTGCGGAAGCAGGAGCAGATGACCGAGAAAGTGAGGAGAGTCGGCAAATATTGGGGATCGTCCCCTGACCCGAAGGATTATTCCAAGATTGATCCGTACATCCTGAGAGAATTCAGGGGATCGCACCCCTCGGTAATGCAGGAGTGGCTGGCCAGGAACGTAACCTCGGTTTTTAAGGCTGATCCTGACTACAAGCTCACTTTGAGAGACAAAAAGCACAGACTGGCTATGAGAATCGAGGGATTGTTAGGACTTGATACAACCCACAAGCATTTCAGGCCCGTCAGATGAGCATTCACCATTGTATGCTGCATCCCGGCTTGAGGGAGTGTCTGTTATGGAGGACTTGAATGCGTAAGGGCATCATATCGGTACTGGTGTTTCTTCTTTTGCCGATCAGCTACTTTCTCTATATAGCAGAGCAGGGCAACTTTCATGCTATTACCGAAGGCGAAGCTTACAGGTCCGCCCAGTTGGGCGCAGACAGCCTTAAACACTACATAAGGGAATACGGTATTAGGAGCGTGTTGAACCTTCGTGGGCCCAACGCCGGTTCGTCATGGTACAGGGACGAGATACAGGTCAGCGGAGAATACAATGTTAAGCATTACGATATAAATCTGTCGGCTTCACGTGAACTTACCCCTGAACAATTGCATAGACTTATGGAAATCTTCAGGGATGCCCCTCGTCCGATACTGATACATTGCAAGAGCGGCTCGGACAGGACAGGGCTGGTTGCCGCCATGTGGAAAGTGGTTATAGACGGAGAATCGAAAGCAGAGGCAAAAAAACAGTTGTCTATAATGTTCGGGCACCTGCCAGTAGGCGAGACAACCGCCATGGACCTTTTTTTCGAGAGGTGGAGTCCCTGAGCACCGGGGATCATTATGTTTTGTAATATTCTTTCGGTTGGAGACATCAGTGGCAAGACCCGCCTTCATGACATAGTAGCGGACTTTCTTGTTGTTTCACCATAACTCGCCATGCACATTTGCATAGTTATCGATTCTGTCATCCCTTCGCTCCTTTACGGAGGTTCTGAGCGCGTAGTCCTGTGGCTGGGCCGCGCGCTCCATGAAATGGGGCACCGCGTCACTTATATGGCGCGCGCAGGTTCACGGTGCGATTTCGCGCCAGTGCGGACGCTGGACCGCACCCTGCCGTTTGACTCTCAGATCCCGAAAGACGTGGACATCGTACATTCTCATTCCGAGACGTATATGCCGCGGAATCATCCGGTTTGTCTGACCATTCATGGGAATACGCGGCATGCCCGCACCTTTCATCCCAACACGATTTTTGTGTCTATGAAACATGCCCGCAATCATGGCGCTGAGGCCTTTGTGCATAACGGACTTGATCCCTCTGAGTACGGCCCGGTTGAGCTGAATCATCAAGGGACGTCATTTGTATTCTTGGGTAAGGCTGCGTGGCGTGTCAAGAACGTGCGTGGCGCAATTCGGGTCGCACGCTCGGCCGGTGCACCGATAAATATTTTGGGCGGATGGCGGCTTAACTTCAATATGGGATTTCGCATGACACTTGATCCCAATGCGCACTTCAAGGGTATGGTCGGCGGCGAGGAGAAAAACCAATATCTGCGGCATGCGCGGGGCCTGATTTTCCCGGTATTGTGGGAGGAGCCTTTCGGTGTTGCTGTGATAGAAAGCATGTACTTTGGCTTACCCGTGTTCGGCACGCCTTACGGATCGTTGCCTGAATTGGTGCCCACACATGTAGGATACCTGTCAAACCACGCCACAGAGTTGGCGAAAGCCGCCTCATGTGCTCATGAATACGATCGGCACGCCATTCACGCCTGGTGGCAGGAACATTTCACTTCAGTGCATATGGCTCGCAAATATTTAACATACTACGAGAAGATTTTGGACGGAGAAACGCTGCACCCCGCACCGATATGCTCACCCGTAGTGCGCGGCAGCAAGCTGCTGGACTGGCATCGTACATAATCGGATAGTCGCCATACGAGAAGAGAATTTCTTTACATAGGGGTCAGTATGAAACAATGGCAGGCCGGCTCTGATATCTGAGCTGAACGGTCAAGTGACAAGATGTAGGCAGCGTCGCCTTTTAAATTAGCAGTCTGTTCTGATGAGGTGCCACAGATGCTACTGGTTCTGATGTACCACCGGATATATGATGAACGGGTTCCGGAAAGAGCACAACGGTTTAGAAATTTCCTGAGAAATATAGCAGAGCACTATCCGGTTGTCCTGCCCGGCGAGGACTTGACGCCTGGCCAGCTTTCTATTTGTCTTGCTTTTGATGATGCATATGCGGATTTTTATTATTGCATCTACCCGATGCTCAGGGAAACAGGGATCAGGGCCCTCCTTGCTGTTTCTCCTAAATTCATTATTGGGAGTGCCGCCTTAGACGGTTCGGTTCGTTTATGCGTGCCATACGACGATGCAATGAAGAACGACGTCTACTTTAAAAAGGCACCTTTTTGCACATGGGAAGAACTGTCCGAAATGATTTCCAGCGGTCTGGTACAGGTCGCCTCACACTCCTTCGGCCATAGTAATCTTACTGGACGCGGCGTGGATTTGACAGCGGAAATTGTTGGCTCGAAAGCTATACTGGAAGAAAAGCTGCCGCAAAAGGTTTCCACCTTTGTTTACCCCTATGGAAGTGTGAACAGACGAGTACATTCGCTTGTTCGGCAGCATTATAGCTACGCAATGAGAATAGGATCAGCCTTGAACAGGGATTGGCATAATTTTCACGGGATGATCTACAGGGTCGATGGTGAGAATCTTGTCGCTCCGGCTTATCCGTTAAAGTACGCCACCCTTGCCAAATACTTCTTGAAATATCTCTCGAATACCGTCCGGAGGAAATGACCCATTTGTTCAAGGACGAAAGCAAGATGATAAGATAAAGAGGCAAGGGAAGGATTGTGACCCTGTGAAGGTGGAGAAACTCGGCTTAAGGCCAGTCTCCTCAGTAATAAAACGAAGGCAATCATGATGAAATGCGATATGATGCGCTATTCAATAGTTATTCCCGTTTTGAATCAACTGGATTACACCAGTCAATGCGTCGACAGCCTCTTGCAGTGCGGAACCTCTCCAAAATCACTGCTCATTATCAATAATGGCAGTTCCGACGGCACTGCCTCCTGGCTGACCGCACATCCTCAAATTCAATCAATCACCAACGAAGTCAATCTGGGGTGCGGTGGCGCATGGACACAAGGAGCGCTTGCTACCTGCGGAGAGTGGATTCTTCTTATGAACAACGATGTGATCGTCTGTAGAGATTTCGCGACACGCCTTTTGGACGCCGCTGATAACAACACTCTGGATGTGGTGAGCCCGGCCGTTTTTGAAGGTGACCTGGATTACGATTTTGAGTCAAAGGCTGAGGCACTAATGGCCGCAATGGGCACATACGTCAGATTGGGTCAGACTCTCGGTGCCTGCTTTGCCGTGCGCCGGAATGTCTTGCACGAGGTTGGTTTTTTCGATACCGATCGAGATTTGGGAGGCCACGAGGATGGCGAATTCATGGAACGGTGTTTAAGGCATGGTAAGCGTGTCGGGATAACGGGTGCAGCGGTAATCCACCATTTTGGGTCTGTCACCCAAAGGGCGCTGACAATGGAACTCGGGGTCAAACATTTAGGCGACCATCGATATTATTATCGTAAGTTGGGCATGGGGCTGGTGGGCCGTAAGTTGTACAAGTTCAGGAAAAAGCGTGACCGCCTGAGAAACATCAACTCGGAAATGGCGCTGTACGGCATGACGGTGCATATGTACCGGGACCAGGGCCGATGGGCATACCTTTAAAGTTAAAGCGGCTTCTGGTGTTACTCCACGGGAAAGAAGCGAAAGGGAGGTCTGTATGGAGCTAACCAGGCATCTTGATCTGGGTTGCGGCAACACACCGCGAAACCCATATAAGCGGGATCTGCTGTACGGTGTCGATGTCAAGTCTGTATCAATGCATAAAGATTATGTTATTAAAAAGGCCAACCTTGCTATAGAGAAGATACCTTTCGAAGATAATTTCTTTGATTCGGTCTCTGCTTATGATCTGCTTGAGCATATCCCCAGAACGTTGATGGCATCCGACCAAAAGGATTTGGTCTTTTCGTTCGTTGAGCTCATGAACGAGATTTGGCGAGTGCTCAAGCCTGGAGGCATGTTCTATGCAGTCACGCCCGCCTATCCGCGTTCGGAGGCATTCACAGACCCTACGCACGTCAACATCATTACCGGCAGGACGCACCATTATTTCACTGAGCCTCATTGCGGGGCAAGAGCATACGGGTTTAAAGGTTGTTTCAAGGTTAAGCGCGTCAAATGGGTCCGTTCCAAGTACGAGTTTGAACCGATCCGGCTAAATACGAGGCAGGCACTGCGAAAACTCGGTGACATGCTGAAGCGCCGTAACTCTCACATCCTCTGGGAGCTTCACGCAATAAAATGATTCTCAGCCTTTTTTACGGCTTCAATAATCGCCGTACGGCCCAACAACAAGCGGGAAGAATTTATTTGCTGAATTGCGCCCAGATTTTCTTCGTATATCTGCCGTTCTTTCTTCCTAAGCTTGTGAAATACGATTTTTTCGAAAAGTCTGATCGGACCGTACAAAGGCAGAGTCAATATCCGTGCGCTGTTTTTCAGCCTGTCGGTATGGACCTTGATCTCTCCGAAACCTGCTCTTGCAAAGGCATATGTGAGATAATAAAACGAGTTTGGATTGATGTGGCCGCTTACATCCTGAGGATTTTGGGAAAACAGAGGAAGGGGATCAAAAAGGAGCGGGAAACCAGTCGCGAGAAATCTAAGTCTGCTGTTAATGTTCAGGATGTTCGGAGTTGTTACAACAGCCACACCGCCAGTTTTAAGTACTCTGGATATTTCTCTTGCGTAATGAAAAATATTTTCAAGGTGTTCTATGACTTCGACTGAACAGACGGCATTAAAGGAATGGTCCTCATACGGAAGTGATGAATTGAAGTCGCAAAAATCACATTTTATACCTTCAACCCCGTATTCGCCTGGGAAAAGATCACACGCTGAAAGATGCTTATCCAATGGCACACACCCCCTGTCCAGCAGTTCCTTTACTATGAGGGATGAGAGATATCCTTCTCCGGAACCCAGATCTAATATCTTCCCGCCCCACGGGTCGTGAGTCAATAAAAGGTCAATGACCTTCTTGTTTGTAGCTGGAAGAGACCGTGAGGCTAATGTTGCCGGAGTTCCGCTCATTTTTCCCGCTGTCTCAGTTCGACAAGCTTAACGTATTTATAAAATGTGGTTGCGGTTCCAGTAAAGGCTATGAGGAATCCTTCTTTGCCTTCAAGGACTCCCAACTTGAGGAAGTAATCCCTGATGAATGAAGCAACCGCGTGACAAAGGGCCCTCGGCGTCGTCGATTTCCTGCCAGCCTTCAATAACTCCCTTGCCCCTAGAGACGAGTACAGGTTCACCTTTCTCAACACCGCATCGATATTAGGCATCGGAAAATGGACAATAGGCCACGGTAACGTTTTCACCTCACCCAATACCTCGACGCTCTCGTGGACTTCCCTGTTGCTGACAGAACCCCTTTCTTTATTGAAAAGCCTGATTATTTCATCCGGCCACCACCCGCAGTGTTTTATCCATTTGCCGTTAAAGAAGGCTTTTCTGGGAAAGCGGTACGCTTCAGCAGTATTGCCTCTGCTCACTGCGTTTATGATCGCCTCTCTGGTCTCTTCAGGTATCCTCTCGTCAGCATCTACTATCAATACCCACTTATGTCTGCATTTGCTGACAGCACTGTTTTTCTGCGGACCGAATCCCCTCCATGGCTCCACAAAAACCCGG
>CAZNTS010000285.1:0-3839 GCA_964576045.1 uncultured Nitrospiraceae bacterium
CCTTCTTGCATGGGACGTGGTGGTGTTGAATGGTTACCTAGCTATAAATACCTTCATCTCATTTTATGTCCTTTACAGGCTTTCGATCGGCAAAGAATACAAGATGTCTGTTGTCGGCCCGCTGATCATCCTCTCTATCCCCTGGGCCGTCAGCATCCATACAGTCACCGCTTTTCTGTATAACGGCCTCTCTGCGCGTCCATTTTGGAACGCCTCGATCCTTGCACCGAGGTTTCTTGCTTCCGCATTCTGTTCGGGCCCTGCGATAATGATTATTCTCTTTCAGGTCATCAGGAGGCAGTCTGAAGTGGAAATCGAAGATCGAGCCATCTTCAAGATTGCTGAGCTAATCGCGTATGCTATGGGACTGAACCTGTTCCTCTTGGGAGCTGAAGTGTTCAAGGAATTCTATTCGGGAAGCCTTGACATGTATTCAATCCAGTACCTCTACCTTGGCCTCCATGGAAAATCAGCCCTGGTCCCATGGATATGGACTGCAACTTTGCTGAACATCAGTGCATTCTTCCTTTTTCTCCTCCCGAAGACCCGCGAGAATTATACAACGCTTAACATGGCGTGTCTTTTTGTTATCACCGGAGTGTATATCGAAAAAGGCCTGGGCCTAGTTGTTCCAGGCTTTGTCCCGGATACTTTGGGAGAGATATACGAATACACTCCTACTACTTCCGAACTGCTCATCACCATGGGAGTCTGGGCCGCAGGTGCGCTGATTTACACGCTTCTCCTCAAGTTTGCAGTACCTATCTATACTGGCAAACTGAAATTCGAGACAAAAAAGTAGCAGAAGAACCGTCGAAGGGCAAAAGCATCAGGAACGCCAACCAGATACAAGCTGTGACACCTTAAAGGATAAGTGCAACCCCCCTTCAAGTCTGTCGACGCACATAAAAATGCCCCACCACCATAAAATATCCTCATCGGTGATGATAGGCTGCCCATTCGCACCATGTTAATAACGGGGCCGACGAGGGTACTTTGAGCATAATCCCGCAGATTTGGACGGATGGGGTGCTGCAAGCGGAAAGAAGCGAGAACCATTTTTTAAGGAGTTAAAGGTCAAAGTCCTAGGGCAGCATGCTGCCGATCCATGCTTTCTGATAAAAGATCCGCAATGACAAAGATATCGGAAGCATTTAGTAACCTGTATAAATGATCATTCCGAAGCGGCATGCAGCCGTGGCATATGCCTCGATTATGCAAGCAAACTGTATCCCGAATATTTGAAGAAGTGATAGTCCGACGCGTGTTTATAAGAGATCCAGGATAACCGACAAAAGGGTAACAGGGGGAGAAACTATTTCTTATCTTTGTATGTTGCAGAGAGCAACCCTGTAACAATCGCCAGCCCGCTGAAGAGGAGCATCAGGAAAGACGAAAAATTTCTTCTGACCTTGACCTGGTTGAAAACATTCAGGACATCCGCTTCTATAGCGTCCAGTCTCCTGGTAAACTCATCCGTTCTGTCCTTAACAAGGTTGACATCAACGGTGTGGAAGAGGACACGGAATTCAGCCTCGGTACTGAAGAGCGCTTTTTCATAATCGGCAGCATATATCCCCTCAAGCTTCAATTCATCGAGAGATTTTTCAATTGCCCCTATCTTTTTCTCAGTAAGAAAAAGAGCCTGTTTCATTATCTTGGCCCTCTCGTATGAGTGGCATTTCGAGCAGAGCCTCTCGCTGATGATATCGATATTAGCCTTTTGTATATACTGCTCCTCCTTGTGAGAACCGTGACAGGTAACGCAGTTAGGTCCTTTCCCTGAAGACTTCAAAGCCTTTCCATGACCGCTTTCAAGATAATTCTTCAAAATTCCCACGTGACACTTTCCGCAGAATTCGGGAACATCACGATATTTGGGCGCTCCCACAAATCCCCTCTGGGGTGACATGGCCATAGCTGGATCCATCGGGTCGCCACCATGGCAGTCGTGGCAGGAGACATTATGCAGATAATGGATGCTCATTTGCCACTTCTGAGGTATATCTCTAAGTGTGGGGGCCATTTTCTCGGAGGCATGACACTCGATACAGACATCCACCTCCGCGGTTTCACCGCCCCACGGTTTAGAGAGGAACTCCTGCTCAAACGTCTCGCGGTATCCCGCCCTGGTCACGCCTGAGAGGGCAAGCACTATTAACAAAGCAACCACGTATCTCATCAGTATTTTCCCCATACGGTAAGCACGATCCATATCCCCATGCAACACAGGATTGCGCTAAGCAGAAACGGTCTTTTCAGTATGTTCTTTTTTTCGTTTGAATCAATAAAGGGCCAGGACAAAACGACCAGCACAAAAATCACCTGTATACTGATGCCCAGGAATTTGTTGGGGATGAGTTTCAACATCTGGTACGGTGCCAGGAAATACCACTCGGGTCTTATGCGCATCGGCGTCCTGAGGGTATCTGCCGGGGTGTTTGCATCGGGCGAAAGGAAAAATGTCGGCATAAAAGTAATGAAGAAAAACATCACAACCAGATATATAAAGACCATAAAAAGTTCTTTCAGGAAAAAATGGGGGTAGAACGGCTGACCCTGATGCTCTTCGGGCTTGTATTGGACCCATGGTTTCCGCTCTTCACCGGCATCGCCAAATGATGGAGAAGAAATCCCGATGCGTCTGATGAAAAATAGGTGAAGACCTAAAAGGCCCACAAGAATGGGTGGCAGAAGAGCAACATGAAGGGCAAAAAACCTGTTCAGGGTCAAACCTGATACATGGTCACCGCCACGCAAAACGTTAGCAACAAAGTCTCCCGCATATGGGAAAGCGCTAGGCATGGTAGTGACAATGGTCGTCGCCCAGTAACTCTGCTGGCTCCAAGGCAGCAGAAAACCGCTAAGGCAGAAGAGAAAGATAATGAGAAGCATAAGCGTGCCTCCGGTCCAAGTCATTTCCCGGGGTTTCTTGTAGCTCCCAATGAAAAGCACAGCCAGAATATGGAGAATAAGCACTGATACTATAAGGTTGCTGCCCACCACATGCATTTGCCTGAACAGCCAGCCATAAGGAACCTTGGTCATTATGTCCTGAACACTTTTGAAAGCATGCTCTGATTGGGGAACATAATACACCAAGAGAACGAATCCGGTCAGGGCCTGTATCATGTATGCAACGACAGCTACAAAGCCAAGAGTATAAAAAATATTGATATCCTTTGGAACGCGGTACTCTCTCAGCTGGGTTCTGGCAAGCTCATCAAACCCGATTCGTATTTCTACCCAGTCCTTAATTGTCCTCCACATACCTTATCCTATGATGACCAGATCTCCCTCGACCTTAAGGGGGACGGAGGGCAGAGGCCGCGGTGGCGGACCCGAAAGGACATTGCCCTCAAGGTCAAAGGTGCCTGCATGACATGGGCAGATGAGTTTTCTCAGTCCCTTGTCGTACTCCACAAGACATCCGAGATGGGTGCATACCTTCGAAAAAGCGACAAACCCTTTTTCGTAACGGTTTATTATAACCACCGGCTTGTTGTCGAGCACAATCTCCCTAGCTTCGCCAAGACGGATTTCACTTTTCTTGATGCTCATTATTCTGGTTTTATTGTCTTTGGAAGGCGGGGCAAAAAATCTAACCAAAGGATATGCGAGAGATCCGGCTGCAGTTGATCCCAGAACGGCCAGCAATATTCCCAAAACCTTGCGCCTCTTCATTAGTCACCTAGTTACCAATAAATTTCATTATATTATATTTTTGAACTTTTTAAGTTTGGCACATGGGGCTTTCCTTAGTCAAGTCAAACACCCCGAGCTAAGGCATTGGGCTTTCACTTCCAAAGGCATGACCAGGAAGAGAGCAGTAACATGGA
>CAZNTS010000286.1:0-6727 GCA_964576045.1 uncultured Nitrospiraceae bacterium
GTGCCCCTCTTAGTGTCACCAACTCTATAGAAACCTGCAGAACCAGATGCATCTCCGGGCTGTCCGCCCCAGTTATAGGCTGTTGCGGTCTGGCCGCTTGTACCTTCAAGCATGATGAAACCCTTTGTGTTAGGGGTCACCTGTGCATCGACAAAGAGCCTTATCCTCTCATCCCAGTAAGCCTTGCCGTCGGCGTGATTGTCATCAAAATCAGTCACGTTATTCGAATACTCATTTCTGATCCTGATATCTCCGCCGATCGTGACCTGAACGCCCTTTGTTATCACAGCCTGAGACTCAGCAGGAATCTCGGCGTGGATCGCAAAAGCGCTGGCTGCAAAACCAAGAACAAAAACTGCACCTAATAAAATCGCCAGGTACTTTTTCACTTCCTAACCCTCCTTGGTTAGTTCAGTATTCCTCCGTCAAAGACGGATCTTGCTTTCAAGTTCTTTGCTTCCGGCCTACCTGTTCTTTCCTGGGCCACCACCTCCCCTCCTGAAACAGACCACACCAACTTATCTGTTTGTACTTTCCCCACAGCGCTCTTTGGTGAGCGCTGCTTGCCAAAAAGAATTAATAACTATATATCATTTCATACCCTCTTTGTCAAGCAAAAACATCCGGACATTGACATTTCCTTTTTAGTTCTCTTCAGTAAACTATTTCATAGAATAATGACTTCAGCAATAACACTTGGCAACAATCATGCCATTGCACACTTTGGTGAAAAACCTCGAAATTCCGAGCCCGCAGGTGCTGCGACCTGTGTTTATTTTGCAATAGGTGTGCAATCATGAGACCGGCACCGAAGACAGCACGTTCGTCCTGCATAGATCTGCCGATATTGTAATGCCGGTGTTGTAATTGTAATATAGTGTCTTGACGGAGTAAAATGAGTTCATTCATTCTCATGCCATGACAAAGACATGGAAATATGATTTTGACATCGCTAGGTACAGCAGGGCGATAGAGGAACATCCTGACAATTATCGCGCCTACAACAACAGGGGTGTTGCCTATCAAAAAAAGGGTCTTTATGATCTCTCGATCACAGACTTCAATAAGGCACTACAGTTAAATCCGTCCTTTGCCCAGGCTTACATCAACAGAGGGAATGCATATCAGGAAATGGGGCAGTATGAACATTCCATCTCCGACCTCAATAAGGCTTTAGATCTTGATGCCCAAAACAGCATGGCATATAACAACCGGGGCTTCACATTCATACTCATGGGCAGATATGAAGAGGCCGAAAGGGATATACGCAGGTCCCTCGAACTCAGTCCGAACAACATTTATGCATTGAACAGCATGGCCGAACTGGAGGCTGCAAAGAACAACGCCCCTGAGGCGTGCGAGTGGCTCCGGCTTGCGATAGAAAAGGGCTACAATAACTGGTCGTATATAAAGACGTCGAAGACCTATGACAACATCCGCATGGCCAGGTGCTTTAAAGAATTGATGTCCAGAAAGTGACGCCCTTGTCGAGATCTTTCTTTTTCGTATTGGTAGCGGATCTGACATCATCCGAGACAAAGAAAGAAACAGAGACGGATCTGTTTGTTTACTCATAATGGTATTGATGACTTTCTTGAAACTGAAGATCGATGTAGAAGTGGCACAATTGCGCCGTAAGTTGCAGTCAAGGACCGCTCAATTATGAAAATGACCGGCGTGCGGCACTTCCGCCTGAAGATCGTTCATTGGACCATTCTGAAAGAGCTCGCTGTCACCTTCTTTCTTAGCATCGTATTCCTAAACTTCATCCTCATGATGGAAAAGGTATTGAGGCTAAGCCGTGTACTTTCAGGAGTCGGTGCGTCAGTGTCAGACATGTTGAAGATAGTTATTTATCTCCAGCCCCAGCTCATGTTGCTTACTATTCCTATGTCCCTCCTCCTCTCCACGCTGCTGACATATGGCCGATTGAACGCCGACAATGAAGTGACAATACTAAGAACAGCTGGCATGTCGTTTACGGGGATAGCAAAGCCCGTGCTCGTCCTCGGATTGCTTTTGTTCCTCTCATCGCTGCTGGTGAGTTTTTCTATCGGCCCTCTCAGTGCAAGGAAAACGAGAACCGCAATATCGCAGATTGTGACACAGAAGGCTCCTATGGCGATCGAGGCCGGCATATTCAATACAGCCTTTAAAGACATCGTAATACTGGTTCGCGATAAGCCAGCGTCTGATCTCATGCAAGGGATATTCATCTACGATAGCCGTAACGAGAAGGAGCCGAAGGTGCTCGTGGCAAAGAATGGAAAGGTTTACGCGGACAGGGAATACAATCTCTCCCTTTTAATGAAAGACGGATTTATCCATATCGCGCGCCCGGAAGGGGCGACGGAAATTTTCTTCAACGAGTACAATCTCTCTTTGAATCTTGCAGTGGAAGGGCCAGAAAGGAAGAACAATGAGATGACGCCACTGGAGCTGCTTAAAGAAGCGCGGACTCGGGCCCCAAGAGAAGGCATCCCCTTTCTTCTCGAACTTCACCGTCGACTCTCTCTTCCTTCCCTCTGTCTCCTGCTGATGTTTCTCGGGCCGCCACTCTCGCTGCTCTCGGGAAAATCTGGCAGGCTTGGAGGATTGACACTCGGTATAGGAGTTTTCACAGTGTTTTACATTATGCTTGTCTACGGAGAAAACATGGCGCGGACGGGGAAACTCCCCCACTACATAGGTGCCTGGATACCTACTCTCATGATCGGAGTCTCTTCGCTCCTTGCATTCAGAAGGGCGGCATCACGGTAATGAGAATACTCATAAGGTACTACCTTAAAGAGTTCTTGAAACTCTTCGCGATTATCTGCC
The DNA here is from genome assembly GCA_964576045.1 of uncultured Nitrospiraceae bacterium. Classification (GTDB taxonomy): domain Bacteria; phylum Nitrospirota; class Thermodesulfovibrionia; order Thermodesulfovibrionales; family UBA9159; genus CAZNTS01. The sequence goes on from CAZNTS010000286.1 coordinate 2,821, forward strand.
TAGGCCTGAGCCTCACCTTCAGCCTAATGGAGCTTATCAACAGAATCAACGACTTCATCCCCAACAAGCCTTCGGTGGGCACCCTCCTTCTTTACGCCCTGCTTAACCTTCCCCAATTCCTCCTTTACCTTATGCCCATGGCTGCCCTCACAAGTGGACTTTTCGTCTTCGGACAAGCCAGCAGGCGGAAAGAAACCACGGCGCTAAAATCGTCGGGAGGGAGTTTAAAGGCGCTTCTGATGCCTTTCGTATTAGCAGGGCTCCTTCTGAGCATTGCCGGGTTTCTTCTTGGAGAGTTTGTAGTCCCTGACTGCACGATGAAGGCGCGGAGTCTCAGGGACACCCTCTCAAAGACAGAGAATCTCCTGACCTTCAAAGAAGGGACGGTCTGGCTCAGGGCAAAGAATGCCATCGTAAAAATAGATCTTTTTCTCCCGGGGAAAGAAGTCATCAAGGGTGTAAGCATTTTGCGGATGGAGAATGATGCACTTGCTGAAAGGATAGAGGCGGACTCGGCCGAGTGGAAGCCCGTCTGGAAGATGCAGGACAGGGAAAGGGGCGGAATCTGGTATCTCAGGAATGTTACAGATTACAAGATACAGGATGGCTCGATCTTGAGGTACCCTGAACTTCAGACCGATCTTATCGACTCCCCCGACATTTTTAGAGAGAGCATGCAGAAGCCGGAAGAGATGAACGTGAGGGAACTTTTTTCGTACACGAAAAGGTTGAGAAACGCCGGGTTCAGAAATACCAAGCTTATTGTGGACATCCACTCAAGGATATCCTATCCGCTCATCAATGTCATCATGCTTGTCCTTGGCATTTCGCTTGCTGCTCGAGGGGAGATGGGGAGCGGGCTGATCACTGCTGCAATAGGTATTTTCATCAGCCTCATCTACTGGATAGGACATACCGCCTCGCTCTCGCTGGGGTATACCGGAATTCTCCCGGCTTTTATAGCAGCGTGGTTTATGCCGACGCTCTTCGCAGCAATCACAATTGCCTTGTTCAGGAAAATACCAGAATAATTATTAAGGGTCTATATTATTTTGAAACTTTTGAAATACAGATGCGAATTCAGTGCTCCCCTCACTCATGTTCCCAAATGGAAGGTCCATGATCCTTTATGTTCTTCACATATGCCCTGACCTCCTCTATGTAAAGCCCGCGGAGAAACTTCCCCACATTCCCTACTTCATATAAGACCGCATCTATTTGTCTAATCGGCATCACCTCCATCGTAGTGTTGGTGACAAACACTTCTGTCGCCGCATAGATGTCGTCCGTCGTGAACTCGCCTTCCGTGACCATCATACCCTCCTTCCTCGCGAGTTTCAAAACGATATTTCTAGTAATACCGTCAAGAATCCCGCACCCGGTGTCAGGAGTGCAGACAATACCGTCTCTGACAAAAAATACGTTGCTGATGGTCCCTTCGGCAATGTGGCCGGCCATGTTCAGCATTATCGCCTCATACGCGCCCACGTCCTTTGCATCGATCTTTGCGAGGATGTTATTAAGAAAATTCAAGGACTTGATGCGTGGGTTTATTGCAACACTGGGGGTCCGCCGCACTCTGGAGACAATGGCTCTTACACCCTTATCGTAGAATGATCTGGGATAGTCCTTCATATCCTCCGCAAGGATTACAAAAGTAGGGACCTGGCAAAGGGAAGGATCAAGCCCTATAGGGCCGTACCCGCGGGACACTGTCAATCTCACATACGCGTTTTTCAAAGAATTCGCACCTAGAATATCATAGATCGCTGCTTTCATCCGGCCCGTGTCCATCGGAAGCGCGAGTCCTATCATGGAAGCAGAAGACTGCAGCCTATTGATATGTTCATCCAACATGAAGACCACATCGTCGTATGCCCTCATGGTCTCATACACACCGTCTCCGTAAAGAAAGCCGTGGTCGAATACAGAGACCACTGCTTCCCCGCGCCGAACAATCCTGTCGTTCAGATACACATACACGCAGGAATTATACCACTAAAACATGTTTGACTTTATGGGGTGTTTTGTATATCTTAGAAACTTGTAATGAGAATCTTTCCTAAAGAGATCGATTTCTTCGAAATATTCGACAAGTCAGCCTCCAACCTCACCAAGGCTACGTCTTTGCTCGTCTCGCTTATGGAAAATTTCAATAATTTGGAAGAAAGGGCGCAGGAAATTTATGAAGTTGAGCAAGACGGGGACATGCTCACCCACGACATAATGAAAAAGCTTAATCGGACCTTTGTCACACCGATCGACCGGGAAGATATTCACGCTCTCGCATCACGGGTGGATGACATTCTCGATCTCGTCTGGGGCGGCGTAGACAGGATGATTGTTTTCAAAATTAAGGAGCCGACGCAAGAGGCGGTGGAACTCGCAAGGGACCTTCACAGAACTACGGAGGTGCTGCAGAAGACTATAAAGGAACTGCGCGCTAAGAATTATTCGCACATCCTTGAACACTGTATAGAAATAAACCGGCTTGAGAACAGGATCGATCGCACATTCAGGGACGCCCTTGGAAAACTCTTCGACGACATGAACGATCCCCTGCTAATCATAAAATGGAAAGAGATCTACGAGCATCTTGAAGACGCATCTGACAGGTGCGAGGACGTCGCAAATGTCTTAGAAGGCATAGTCCTGAAAAATGCATGACACTCTTTTCCTGCTCCTCTGCGTAATAGTCCTCGCAACTGTCTTTGATTTTATAAACGGATTCCATGATACTGCCAATGCGATCGCCACTTCGGTATCCACAAGGGTCCTGACACCAAAGGCTGCGGTTTTCATGGCCGCAATACTCAATATGGTTGGTGCCTTTTCCGGCACCGCAGTGGCCACGACAGTGGGGAAGGGTCTCGTGACCGCCTCATCGATAACGCAGATCACCGTGGTGTCGGCGCTCATAACAGCAATACTCTGGGATATCATCACATGGTATCTGGGCCTTCCCACATCTTCAAGCCATGCCATTATCTCAAGCATAGTGGGCGCTGCGATCGCCACGGCGGACACCGGAGTAATTATCCAACAAGGTGTTTACAAGGTACTTATAGGGCTTGTTGTGTCACCAGTCCTCGGGATAATTCTCGGGTTTCTGCTCATGGTGTTTCTTTTGTGGCTCTTTAGTGGAGCAGCTCCTTCAGTAGTGAGCAAATTATTCGGCAGGCTCCAGATAGTTTCTGCTGCCTACATGGCGTTCAGCCACGGCAACAACGATGCGCAGAAGACCATGGGCATCATCACTATGGCACTGGTAAGTTACTTAAAGCTTCCTGACTTCCGAGTGCCAATATGGGTGATCGTCCTCTGTGCCGCAGCCATGGCCTCCGGAACGGCGGCCGGCGGCTGGAGAATCATCAAAACACTCGGCGTACGCCTTGTTCATCTCAGGCCAATCAACGGATTTGCGGCCGAGACCGCTGCAGCGACCATTATAGAAATAGCATCCAGAATTGGCCTTCCGCTTTCGACCACTCATGTGATCTCTTCCACCATAATGGGGGTCGGAGCATCAAAGAGGCTTACCGCAGTTCGATGGGGTATCGGTGGTAATATCGTGCTTGCATGGGTCTTAACGCTTCCAGCGTGCGGAGTGCTCGCCTGGTGCATATGCAAGGTACTTCACCTGATCGCCGGGTAACTCCGGCCTCACCGTTACCCTTGATCCACCATCAAAAAAAATAAAAAAACCTCGTTGTCCCATGGGGACGAGGTGTTAGAATAGTTGTGCTCGCAACAAAATAACACCAACGAGGTGAAGATATTATGGCACAGAAGGCGCTTCCATATGAATACGAAATCGAAGAGAGCAAGTCGGGGCTGACGGCGTATGGGGGATTGCCGCCGTATTTGGACTTGGCATATGCGGCAGGATTACTGAAGGTGATAGACA
>CAZNTS010000287.1:0-5079 GCA_964576045.1 uncultured Nitrospiraceae bacterium
TCATGCTATGGAGGGGTGTACTGATTGGGCAGGCATAGGATTACACATTCAATCCCGACCTGTTGCATTCTTCTGGTCCTCGTCTTGTCACTGCCTGTCAGCGGTAATACAGCCGACAGGCAAAAGGGGTTCCTGTGGAAGGTTCGATCCGGAACAGCAACTGTCTTTCTCCTCGGTTCCATCCATGCCTTTAATAAAGAACTTTACCCTCTCCCCGCAAGAATAGAACAGGCTTTCGGGGCGACTGACACACTGGTGGTGGAGGCTGACATAAACAAGATAAACATCGAGAACATCATGACTATGCTTGAAGGTGCGTTCTACCCTGAAGATGAAACGCTTGAGAAACATCTTTCACTTGAAACATTTAAACGCGCGGAAGCCAAGCTCATGGAATTCGGGCTTCCCATCCAGCTTTTCCAAAGGAGCAAGCCTTGGATCCTCTCGATGATGATCACCGCACTCGAACTAGAGAAGAACAAGTTCGATCCAGAGTACGGCATTGACGTGCACTTTCTTGAAGAAGCAAGGGACAAGAAACGCATTCTCGAACTGGAGAGCATCGACTTCCAGATAAAACTATTCAACAGTTTTTCAGACACCGAACAGGAGAGTTTTCTTCTTTATACACTGAAAGACGCCGATACGATGAAGGAGCAGATGGACTTGTTCTTGAAGGCCTGGAACACAGGGGACACACGGGCTCTGGAGGCAATAGTTACGAAAGGTCCCGGGGAGGACAGAGAAGTGTCACAGGTCTATGAAAAACTTTTGTTCAACAGGAACAAGGAGATGGCATCGAGGATCGATGGGTTTCTCAAGACCGGGGGAACGTATTTCGTGGTGGTTGGAGCGGGTCATCTCGTGGGCGAAAAGGGAATACCGCAGATTCTTAGGGGCATGGGATATTCCGTGGAACAGTTATAATTCAAGCTGATACTGAATTAAGACGCTGCGTTGTTGTTAGTGTCGGCAATCAAAGGTTTGAGCTGTGGGAGCGGGAAGCCAGTGGGACGAGCTTTACAGATTGTCGAGAGAGAAAGAGTAGCGGGCCGCGGTAAAGTGCATTACCAGGATGATTTAATCGAACCCCGAGAACCCGATCATCATCTCAAGGAAGGGGACATCTGTCTGATGACTGGAGAAGCTGGTGAATCCTTGAACTCCTGTCAAAAGGCGGGATTGTATTTGAAGAGGCAGGTTTTTCTGAAGAAGGCACTATTATCTTGCGGGACCTGATTCCGTGTGGTTAATATTGCATGATATCAGTGAGGGCTTTTCGTATCCTGTCCAAAGAGGGGATGTAATGGTCTTCCAGTTTCGGAAGTGGCAGGACAACATCGTAGCTGGCAACCCTCGTAATGGGCGCTTTCAGGTAGAGCATCAAATCCTCGGCGACGGAAGCAGAGATATCCGAAGCGAGACTGCCACTTTTAGGGGCTTCATTGACGATGGCGAGCCTTCCGGTCTTCTTCACTGAGGCATATATAGTTTCTTCATCTATGGGATTGAGTGTCATCAAATCAATCACCTCCGCATCAAATCCTTCTACAGCCTGGAGCGATCTATGCAGCATGAACCCCCATGAGATCACTGTGATGTCCTTGCCTTCCTGGACTATTCTCGCCTTTTCGAGCGGCACGGTATACTCTCCCTCGGGTACGTCTTCCTTTATGAGGCGGTAAAGTCTTGTCGACTCCATGAATATCACGGGGTCAGGATCTCTTATTGCAGAAATAAGGAGGCCTTTTGCGTAATACGGGCTCGACGGCATCACGACCTTTATGCCCGGCATATGACAGAATAATGCCTCACAGCTCTCTGAATGGTGCTCAGGTGCTCTGATGCCAGCACCGTATGGCGTCCTTATCACAAGAGGACAGGTGTATCTTCCACGCGAGCGCGATCGTAGCCGCGCCGCATGGTTTGCTATCTGGTCCATGGCGGGATAGATGAATCCCTCGAACTGGATCTCGGCAACTGGCTTTAATCCATAAGCAGCCATTCCTATGGAGGCGCCAACAATAACCGATTCCGCAAGCGGTGTATCGACTACCCTGTGTGGACCGAACTGTTCCTGCAATCCCTCGGTGACACGAAATACGCCGCCGTCTTTTCCCACATCTTCGCCGAGGACAACGATGTCCCTGTCACTCTGCATCTCTTCTTTCAGGGCAAGGTTGATCGCTTGCACCATGTTCAGTTTCGGCATTAGAAATCCTTTATCTCTCTCTGCTGCTTCTGTGCAAGTTTAGCGTAAGTGTAATTGAACATGTCACGGAAATCAGGAGGCTCAACGGATTCATATTTTTTCTCCGCTTCGTCCACCGTTTGCTTTAACGCCGACTCTATCTTCCTTTGGTACTGCTCTGTCCAGAGACCCTTCTTTTCCATAAAGAGTCTCAACCTCAGAAGAGGGTCTCTCGCCTTCCATTTCTCAACCTCCTCTTTTGTCCTGTATCTGGAGGCGTCATCGGCAGTAGTATGATCCGACATCCTATAGGTGAAGCATTCAATGAGCGTGGGACCTTCTCCTCGTCTTGCTTTTTCAGATGCTTCTCTTGTCGCTTTGTACACCGCAAAGATATCATTGCCATCCACCTGGATGCCTTCGAAGCCATACGCTATCGCCTTCTGCGCGATGGTCTTTGCGAATGTCTGTTTTTCCCTCGGCACAGATATGGCCCACTGGTTGTTCTGACAGATGAAGATAACGGGCAGTCTGAACACCCCTGCAAAATTAAGACTCTCGTGGAAATCTCCCTCGGAACTGCCTCCGTCGCCGAAATATACTGCAACCACAATTTTGTCTCCACGGTACTTCGCAGCCATGGCCGCCCCGACCGCATGTGCGAGATGTGTTGCAACAGGAATGCAGACCGGGAAGATATTCAGATCGTTATCGGTCCTTAGGCCTCTCTCATCTCCTCCCCAGTACTGGAGGATCTTATAGGGCGGTTGACCCACCGCGATATATACACCGTTTTCACGGAAAGACGGAAATATCCAGTCAGTCTTTTCAAGGGCAAGGGCGCTGCCGATCTGTGAGGCCTCCTGTCCGAGGATGGATGCGTATGTGCCAATCCTCCCTTCTCTCTGGAGGTTCAGTGCGCGCTGGTCAAAAGTCCTTGCCAGGACCATGGTCTCGTAAAGCTTCCTGATCTCCTCATCAGGCAAAGGTGGCAAGAGGGACTCGTCAGCATTCCCGGCTTCATCCAGAATGTCAAGGCGCTTTACATCAAAAGATTGAAGTATTTTTTCGGACATTGAATATAAGGATAGCATGCAGACTGATATCAGTCAATCGACGCCAGACGGTAATCGGAATCCTTTGCCAGGTGAAAACGAGTCCGCTTCTCAGTACAAAAGTTTTGTGCGATAATAATTACTAGACAGGAAAAGTCCAAGATCTTTTTTTCATCCTGCGATGAATTACGGTAAAGCTTTTTCAAACGCACTAGGTTCCTCATATTATCGGACCTAGAGATCAGAAAAGGGCTGAAGGGACCCACTATGATACATATCGGCTCATGTTCATGGACTGAAACGAGTCTTATTAGAAGCAGTGATTTCTACCCGAAAGGCGTGAACACCGCGGAGGCTCGTCTCAGATACTATGCGGATATGTTTTATGTGGTGGAGGTGGACTCTAGTTATTATGCGGTTCCATCAGCAAGGACCGTGAAGCAGTGGGCGGAGAGAACCCCTCCCGACTTTAGATTCCATATAAAAGCATACGCGATGCTGACCGGCCACAGTGCTGACCTGAGGTCAGTCCCGCCGGAAGTCAGGGATTTGCTTTCCAACGCGTCTTTGAAAAAGGGCCGCTTCACCCTAAATGAAAAAGAACCGCTTGAGGAGGTCTTGAGACTTTTCAGGGAAGCTCTCAGGCCTCTTGCTGAGGCTGGAAAAATGGGCGTCGTTGTATTCCAGTATCCTCCATTTTTTGTAAACAGTTCTCGAAATCTGGATTATATTGTCCGATGCAAAGAGCTCATGAAAGATTTTAGGATAGGGGTCGAATTCAGGCATGGTAGCTGGCTTGCTCCAGGCCGGGCCGATTCAGCACTTTCCTTTCTCAAAGAAAACGGAATAACGTATATCACTGCTGACGAGCCGCAGTACGGCAACCTCTCCACTGTACCCTTTGTCACCGGAGTGGCTCGGATATCGCGTATTTCAGGCTGCACGGAAGGAATAAGGCAAATTGGTTCAAGAGAGGAGGCGAGACTTCATTGAGATACGATTACCTTTATTCTGAAGGAGAACTGAGGGAGTTCATTACTCCTGTTGTCGAAGCGGCAAGAAAGGCAGAGGAAACCTTTGTGATGTTCAACAACTGCCATCTTGGCTATTCAATGAAGAACGCGCGCCAGCTGAGTGAGATGCTGGAGGCCGGTAGTAGGAGCAAAAATACCGCTTGAGATAGGTTAGGATGATTTAATAGAATAAATACGGGTATTCAGTAATCCGGGTCAGGCCCTTGTACCTGCAAACAACAAAAACCAGGAGACATTTATTTCAATGGAATCCGAAAGACAGGAAAAGAGACACTACGAAAGATTTATTGTCGACGTAATGGAGATCAACAGCAAGCTTATTTTTGCCAACGAAGTCGAGATCCTTGACATAAGTCTGGGCGGCGTCTCGGTAAGGGTCGACAGGAGACTCAATATAGGCAATGAATACACTCTTAAGATCGAGGATAAGTCAAAGGCGATCTTCCTCAGTGGTGCAGTAGTCTGGTAATGATTGAGCGATGCCCGGAAGGGTCCCGATGGAGCAATGATACCAATATATACTGCGGGCTTGGAATTCAGCGATAGTTCGGGGGAGAAGGTAGCGGAGCTGTCTAACTTCATTGCCGTGCGTGCGGGTGATTTTCTTCAGGGCAGTGATGTATGCGAACTGACGGGTCTCAGGCTGAATATCAGATACAATGTCAATCACCATGGGAAGGTCATCCTGGGCGGCCCTGCCTGTTACAGGGTGAAGAAGCTTAGCTTCGGGGGTATGCTCATAGAGAGCAGCCATGAGATGGAGGTCGAGGACGGTTTCCCTATGGAAGTCTCACTTCCC
>CAZNTS010000288.1:0-3453 GCA_964576045.1 uncultured Nitrospiraceae bacterium
AAATTTCTTCCAGCCACAACAAAATCTCCTTGCTTAACCCCAGAGGGGAACTCTTTCCTAGCGTCCTCCAGCGTGTGCTTCGCGAGTTCAGGTAGGTTTGATCGCAGGCCCATAAATCTCCCTGGCGTTATCTCGTCGGTGCTAATGTTGTCACCAAATTTCCATGCTCGTCCAATCAATCTTCACATCTCCTTTAGAGGAACTCTCTCGGGTCTGTAATGTGACCCGTGATTGCGGTTGCGGAAGCAGTCGCGGGCGATCCTAGGTATGTCTGGGCTTTCGGGTTGCCCGTTCGACCTGTAAAGTTTCTGTTCGAGCAAGAGAAGATTACTTCGTTGTCCGCGGGGATTCCGCCTACAACACCGTAGCAGACGCCGCATCCGGGGGGCGTAATCATAGCTCCTGCCTGCAGAAGTATCTCCAGAATGCCTTCCTCCAAGCATTTCACATACACCTTTTTCGAGGGTGGGGTTACTATCAACTTGAGGTTTCTCGCCTTCTGCCTACCCTTGAAAATCTGAGCTGCGATTCGCAAGTCTTCGATTCGGGTGTTCGTACAACTTCCGATATAGACCTCGTTAACCTTCACATCCTTTGCCTCCGAGATCGGTTTCACGTTAGCGGGCGAACCAGGGAAAGCGACCTGGGGTTCCAGCTCCGTAGCGTTAACTTCGACCTCCGATTCGTAGGACGCGTCGTGATCGGCGAGAATTTCCTTCCAATGCAGCTCACGACCAATCTCCTTCAGGTACTGCAATGTACGAGCGTCTGACTTGACGAGGCCAGTTTTGGCTCCCGCTTCGACAGCCATATTGGTCAAGGTCAACCTGCCGTACACATCCAGATGATCGACCGCTGCTCCATCAAACTCTAGCGACTTGTAAGTAGCGCCGTCCGTACCGAGCATTGACACGATCTTCAAGATCAGATCTTTCGCGAATACTCCTCTTGGTAGGCTGCCCCGAATGTTCATCTTAACCGATTCAGGGACACGCATCCACGTCTTCCCAAGCTTCATTGCGATCGCGATGTCAGTAGCCCCCATTCCAGTTCCGAAGGCGCACACACCGCCAGCCGTGCACGTGTGCGAGTCCGTTCCTAGTATCAAGTCGCCTGGAGACGCGTAGTCTTCAGCGATTAATTGATGGCAGATGCCGTTGCCAACATCGGAGAGAATCAGGTCGTTGGTTGTGGCGTAATTCCTGACTATTGCCTGATCGTTTGACAGCTCTTTAGTCGGGCTTGGAACCGCGTGGTCAATGAAGAAGACTGTTCGATTCTTATCCACGCTGGAGGGAATGCCCTTCAATTGGTTTAACTGCTGAATCAGCAGAGGCCCAGCGGCGTCGTGACTAAAGGTGTAGTCCACCTTTACGATCACAACGTCTCCGGCCGAAGTCGATCCCTTAGCGGAGTGCGTGCCAATCAGTTTCTCCGCCAATGTCTTTCCAGTCATTTTTCTAACTCTCCTCCACCCTCTACAGGTTAAGTTTCGCTAGGATCGCATCCGTCATTTGTGGCGTCGATGCTGCTCCCTGCGCCAGCACCTTCGGCCCGCCCGTAAGGCGCCTCATGTCGTACGTGCGAACTTTCCCTTCTCGCACCACGGAGGCAACCGCGTTCCAGATCCTCTTCGACTTATCGTATTCGCCAACGTGTTCAACCAGCATCGCTGCGGCTAGGATCGTGGCTATTGGATTTACGATCGGCGGATTCAAGGCAGCATACTTGGGTGCCGAACCATGCGTGGGCTCGAAGACTGCAACTTCGTCTCCAATGTTGCCCGATGCGGCAAAGCCCAAGCCTCCAACTAGCCCCGCGAACGCGTCGGAGAGTATATCGCCAAAAAGATTCGATGCCACGATGACATTGAAGGTTTCCGGGTTCTTGTTCAGCCACATTAACTGTGCGTCAATATTGTTCCGCCACAGTTGGATATCAGGAAACTTGCTGGCTTGAATTTCCTTAGCAACCTCCTCCATCATGCCAGATGTTTCGCGGACCACATTTGGTTTCTCGCAGATCGTCACCGCTTTGAACCCTTTCCTCTTGGCGAACTCAAAAGCAGCTGTAACGATTCGCTTCGCCGCCGATCGGGTGATGATCCGCACACTAACCGCAAGGTCCCGCCCGGGAACCTCCCTGAAAGCCTCGAACCTAGGATGAGAGTTAAGGGCAGTACGCACGTTTTCGGGTGGGTTCGTCCACTCTACACCGCAATACATACCCTCGGTATTCTGTCGGAAGATGGTGGCGTCAATATGCGGCTCTTCGAACGTACCATCAGGTTTTCTCCGAATATAGTTCAGAGGATTACCGGGAAATCCTACGCAAGGCCGCACGCAGATGTCCAGGTTGAAGCGCTGACGCATGGTTACGATGGGACTATAGTACACATGCCCTTTACCGCGGAGCGCGGGGTCCAATTCGGCTTCGGCGTCCTTTTTCGGTTTGGATGTGATGGCGCCAAACAGCCCCAGCTTATACTTAGTCAACAAGTCGATTGTGCGAGTGGGTAATGCGTTGCCTTCCTTACACCAAAAGTCCCACCCTATGTCGGCGTGAACGTAATCAGCATCAAACCCAACTGCTTTGAGAATTCGCAACGCCTCCGGTATGACTTGATTCCCGATCCCGTCTCCTGGCATCGTGACGATTGTGTAGCGGGCCATGGTTGCGTCTACCTTTCATGTTCGAATTATAATTGAATTGTTAGTTATTTTCGTAAATACTCGTAAGTAATGATGTGAGCGTGCCTTGGGGCATAGTCGGCACTCATAGAGCCGCATTGAACGCACCATAATACGATTCACAACTCCACCGAATGGTCCCTATGTTACCAGTTAAATCCCCGTCTCGATTCTCCCGTCAGGTAAGAAGGGTGAAAGGACTGAGGAACTTCAAGGTGTTCGTTCCCGAGCCTGAAGAGCCCGAAACGCTCGAGATTCTCCAGAAGATTGCCGAAGTCAAAATTGGCGAAGCCGGTAGACAGTACACTGGAGAGGAGTTCGCGCATGAGATGACCGACACAAGCGTAGTCATCATAACCTCTCAACACCATATCACAAAAGACCTCATCCATAGGGCGCCTAAGCTTCAAGGCATCGTGAAGTACGGCTCCCGGCCGGGCTTAGACAACGTAGACATTACCGCAGCAAACGAAAGGGGAATACGGGTCTCGTACACGCGAGGGGCGAATTCCGACAGCGTGGCTGAATTCACCATCGCGTTAATCTTCGCGCTCGCGAAAAAACTTCACAACGTAATGCCTCTTGTTAAGAGGAACGCGTGGAGAACTGCTTCCTGTTTGGGACTCGAGCTGATCGAGAAGACCGTGGGCATCATCGGCCTTGGTGTGGTAGGAAGCAAGGTGGCCACGAAACTAAGCTGCCTAGGAATGCATGTCTTGGCTGTAGACCCGTACGTCTCCGCCGAACACGCAGAAAGTGTTCA
>CAZNTS010000289.1:0-8032 GCA_964576045.1 uncultured Nitrospiraceae bacterium
GCAACCGCACCCACAGCGACCCTCGCAGCGGTCTCCCTCGCGCTGGAGCGCTCCAGTATATTCCTCACGTCACTCTGGTGATATTTTATTGAACCTGCGAGATCGGCATGACCAGGTCTCGGCCGCGTCACCGCAGGGATAGAACCAAGAAATTTAGGATCGACCGCCATCCCTTCGCTCCAATTCTTGTGGTCCCTGTTCTCGATCAGAAGCGTAATTGGAGAACCAATGGTCTTGCCCCAGCGGACACCAGAGAGTATCTCCGCGTGATCCGACTCTATCTTCATCCGTCCTCCCCTTCCGTAACCCGACTGTCTTCTCTTCAGTTCCCCATCTATATCGTCGATCGAAAGGGCAAGATTGGCGGGAATACCCTCAACAACCCCAGTGATGGCCCTGCCGTGCGACTCTCCTGAAGTCAGAAATCTCAGATTCGACATGCTAGAGTATATCATAGAAACCCAAGAAACATGATATTTGAGAAGCAGTGAAAGATAAGTGATGGCAATACATTGGATGTCTTCCAATAGAGAAGTCCCATGACCAGAGACGGGAAAAATGTCAGGAGCGAGTACACATCGCTATAGAAGACGAACCGGGGGAAATGCATGAGAGAGAAAAGGACACTTACGATCATTACTTCCTTGATAGTGTTCCCGAGTTTTTCCTGGAGAAAGCCCCTAAAATAGACCTCTTCCGGGAAAGAAATGCCGAGTAGCTGATAGAGCATGGTCCCTGCCGGCAACATGACGAACACCTTTCCCGTGCGAGCCATGAAGTACCAGAAAGGAAGCAGCACAATGACCGATACTATGACGCCTGTCGCCCCGTCTCTGAGAGAAAATCTTAGGCTGATCCGCCCATTGAAAAGGTAGGGGACCAGAAGTAGGAAAAGAGGAATCAGATACCGCACAAGAGAGAGAGAAAAGGCATGATATAAGAATACCAGCACAAAAAGTATCAGGTACGTATAAAGTGCCTTTTCTCTCCGTATGTTCCTAACCCTTAACCCTCGATTATCTCCTGCGTCTCAACAGCGCTACTAACAGAAGCGGCATGAGCAGCACCGCAAGGTCGGCTGCCGCTGTAGGAGTATTTTGCGTAGCGCCGATCGAGCAGCCCCCTCCTCCGCTCGGCGGTGCAGGCTGAGGCGGAGTAGCCGGAGTCGTCACAGTGGTAGAAACTGGCAATGAATCTGCGATACTGTTATGCACATTTAACCTGTAAGTGTAAGTGGTCTCCGGGCTGACTGACGAATCAGTAAATGTTGAGAGCGGAGTACCTGACGTAATATCGACAAAATTGGTGCATTGTACTTGCCCCACCCACGTGCATTTTTCTATCCTGTAAGCCCTGTCAAAGGCCGTTGCATTATCTAACCATGTAAGAATGACCTGCGTCGGAGACGGCGTGGCCGTCAGACCCGTGGGCGCCAGCAGAGATGAAACGGCCATGTACGCATTGATTCTTCCCCCTGTCTGTGTCCATCCATTCAATGTCGGCAGAACATCGAGATAACTTAAGATGGTCGAACGGACTTGAGATGGCGAAAAAGGAGTTTGCGCGGCGCCGTTATGGACATTCCCGTCATAGACACTGTAGAGCAGTCCTACAAGCCCTGTTACATGAGGTGCCGCCATTGAAGTACCGCTGCAGAAATCATACCCCGCTGCAAGAGAACCTGAACAAAGGGAAAAAGTTAGTCCAGCGGGAACCGTGCTCAAAATATACACACCGGGTGCTGCCACTTGAACGGAATTCATCCCATAGCCGCTGAAGGAGGCAAGCCTGTCCTGTTGGTCAGTGGCTGCAACGGCAATTATATTCGGAAGACCTCCGAATACCGGATTGCTGTAACCCGCGGGGAATACGGGTGTAAAGTCGTTGTTGTTAAAATAGTTTCCGGCAGCGGCAATGAATAATACTCCATCGTCGTTAAGCGTGCTTATGGCGTCCTCCTCAGACGCGGAAAACTCGCTACTGCCGAAGCTTGCGTTTACCGCCTTTATGTTCCATCCTTGCTTGACTACATTGTCGCTCACATACTGAAGAGCAGTAATCTCATCAGATACTTGACCGTACCCCTGAGCATTAATGAATTTCAGTGGCATCAGCTGAACGTTCCACATGACGCCAGCAATGCCAATGCCGTTATCACCTTTTGCGCCTATGATCCCGCCGACATGAGTACCATGACCCACATCATCCATCGGGTCGTTGTCACCCTCCTTCGGGGTAATGCATGTCAAAGCCCCCGAAAGAGTAATTTGCCCCGAGATCTCGCCTGCAGGGTAATTAGTCGATTCGACATCCACATAAAGCCCGTTTGCCTGCAACTGGGTCAGCTGAACTGTCGTCAGAATAGTGCCATCAGGTATAGAAAACGTCCCTGATTGCAATCCCACGCCACCAGTTAATGAGATGGGAGGAACGTTTGTGCCTGTTATGTGGGCCCCTGTCGCAGGAGAGCTGAGCCCGCTGAAGTTGACCGTTCCACTGATAGCCCCTGTGTTAAGATCTACGGTCATGGTAGCTGAGCCAGTGGCCGATGTGGCACCACTCAGCGTTGCAGTGGCAGTAGTAGTTGCAGATGAAAGGTCGAACTGTGCGCAAGTCGTAAAATCCCATCCCTTGCAATCGTTTACATACCCGTTATGGTCGTTATCAATACCATTTGCACAGTTGGTCTCACCCGGGTTTTTCCATATATTTACCGCAAGATCCTGATGGGTATAATCTATGCCAGTGTCGAGAACAGCAATGACGACATTGCTGGTCCCCGTAGTCGTATCCCATGCACCAGGCGCCTTTATATCGTCGCCGGCAATGCCATCGGCGAAAGTACCTGTGTTCTGAAGTGCCCATTGCTGAGGGTCAAAAAAAGGATCGTTGGGAACATTTGCAATACGTCTGATATAATTCGGCTCTGCATATTCGACATTGGGGTCCGACATATATCTGACAACTGCATCCCTCACAGAAAGATTGGCTGGCAGCTTTACGTGCTGGAGATTGGGTACAACCGAAAACCTCCTGACTACGGCAGCTCCCAGTGAACGGTGCGTCCTCAAAGACTGAGCCGCCACGACTCCTGACTTGAATTTGACGAGAAGTTCTCCTTCCACATATTTTCCTTTGTTCATGTTTTCAAGGACAGATTGCGCAGTAACCTTCATGGCAGACGCCTGTACGGCAGCATTGGTAGTAGTATTGGATGGAAGGCTCGCAGTCTTGCTGTTTCCGCAGGACGCAAGCACCAAAGCCAACAAAAGATAGATAACCCTCTTCATATGTATTCTCTCCTTGTTAAAGAGATTTTGGCTATGTCAGGTTAAATTGAATCATATAAATTCTTTATTGTCAAGTAATTTTAAGGTTTTATTAGAGTTTTTTATTAAGATGGATAGTCTAACAATTAATCTGCCGATTGCAGGAAAGTCTGCCCTTTGATCCTAAAGTCTGAAGGGATGAGGAAGCAGTTCGGGGATCGAGTATTTCCTGATGCCTTTGTCACAGGCAATATAGACATCGATATCCGATGCAAACTCGGCAAGCATCTGCCTGCATGGACCACACGGAAAGCAATATTTTCCGCAATTTGACGCTATAGCCATTGCTCTAAACGTTCTTTCTCCCTCCGTCAAAGCCTTGATAAGAGCAGCCCTTTCAGCACAGAAACTGAGCATAAGTGAAGGGTTTTCGATATTGCAACCCCTATAGATCCTGCCTTCGCCGGTCATCAGTGCAACGCCTACTGAAAAGCCAGAGAAGGGTGCAACGACACTCGCAATCGCTTCTTCCGCCGCCTTGACTAGTTTCAGAATGTCAGAGGGAAGCATACCATTTGCCATCAGCTATCATCAAATGAGCTTTCAGCGACACTGATTGCTTAAAGCCCGTGAAACCCACTGGCAAGCCCATGGAACCCTGCAAAACCATTAATAATTCATTATCTCAAGGAGGTCGTCAGCATCTTTTTCTTCGTCACCTCTCAAGAGAAGCTTTCTTTCCTTAAGGGCTTTGATCGCAGCTTCCCGATCGCCCCTGTATTCAGGATCCAGTTCTATCGCTTTTTTCAGGGCGGTTGCAGCCTCTCCGTATCTCCCCAAGGCATTATAGCAGAGGGCAAGCCCATAGTAGGGGAGGTGAAAGTCCGAAGACCTTTTTATTGCTTCCCTGTATGCCTCCAACGAGTCCTCGTATTTCCTCATCCTATAATATACCCGTCCAAGGTTGTTGAAAGCCTTTTCCGCATTCCTGTAAAGCAGGTTTGAAAGTGCGGTCTTGTAAGCCGCCACTGCCTCATCGTACCTGCCAGCCTTCTCAAAAGCGAAACCCAGGTTGTTCGATGCCTCTGAAAAGTTCTTGTCGATCCTCAGTGCCTTCTGGAAGTACTCAATCGCTTTCGAATACTTCTCCAGCTTCAAAAGATATAGAACTCCTATGGCATTAAGGACTTCTTTATCATTGGGATTGAATTCTAGTGCCTTCTGGAACTCGACAAAGGCCGGTTGTATGTTGTTGTCGTTCATATATGAGATACCAAGATGGTAATGAGCCGTCGCCTGTTGAACCTTATCCCCCTCTTTGGGTGTAGTCGCACACGCCCATAGGGCAACTATGACAACCGTTGATGCAAGAAATTTCTGAAATGTAAGTTTTTCCATGGTCTCTGTAAAATTATCAGAAAGCGGTTAACAAGTAAAGAGAAAAAGGATTAGCCAAACAGGTTCGTCATAGCCCTGTATATTCTCTTGCTGACGTCCTCTCGGGAGAGCCCCCTCACATTGAGCTCGAACCCATTCTGGAAAAACTTGATCCCGTGAAAGGTCTTCTGCAAGGCAAACAGCGCATCCGTCTTCACAGGTGTTTCGTTGGCGAAGACAAACTTCACCTTTCCATCGGTCTCAGAGATCTTTGTGATCAGCAGTCTTCGCGCCATAATCTTAAGCCTCATAACCTCCAGGAGATTGCTGACTTCGTCCGGGATGCTACCGAAGCGATCCCTCATCTCCGATTCGATATCCTCGAGGACCTCCACGGTCTTTGCCACGGCAATCCTCCTATAAATGCTCAGCCTGAGAGTCATATCTTCGATGTACCATCCGGGAATGAGGGCCGCAACCTTGAGGGTAATGGCTGGTTGTGTCTCCTCCTTAACCTCTGTACCCTTGATCCCTGCAACGGCATTTTCGAGCATCTCGACATACATATCAAATCCCACTGCGTGAATGTGGCCGGACTGTTCGGGACCAAGAAGGTTACCTGCGCCTCTCATTTCGAGGTCTTTCATAGCCAGCCTGAACCCGGCCCCTAGATAACTCATCTCCCTTATCGCCTGGAGCCTCTTCTTTGCTTCGTCCGTAATTATATCCATGCCCGGTATAAGGAAATACGCATACGCTCTCACATTGCTCCTTCCGACCCTTCCCCTGAGCTGGTAAAGGTCGGACAATCCTATCTTGTCAGCCCGGTCCAGTATGATCGTGTTGGCAGTGGGAATATCGATGCCAGAACCGATAATTGTTGTCGAGACCAGGACGTCTATTTGCCCCCTTATAAACTTAAGCATGTCATCTTCTAGTCTCTTTTCAGCCATCTGGCCATGTGCGACTGCCAGCCTCGCACCTGGAATAAGACGTTTTAGCATTTCTGCCGTCTTTTCGATGTCGTATACCGTGTTGTGCACATAAAGGACCTGTCCGTTCCTCTGAATTTCTCTCTCTATCGCCTCTCTTATCAGGGTTTCGTCGAAGACCGCCACTATGCTTCTCACCGCGAGTCGTTCCTCCGGTGGGGTCTCGATGACACTCATTCCCCTTATTCCGGATAGTGCCATATGAAGGGTCCGTGGGATTGGAGTGGCGGTCATACTCAGAACATCAACCCCTTTCTTGATTTCCTTGACCCTCTCCTTCTGGGCGACACCGAACCTGTGCTCCTCATCGATGATAAGAAGACCCAGGTCGCTAAAGGACATGTTCTTTCTGAGAAGACCGTGGGTGCCGATGATAATGTCTATCTCGCCTTTCTCAAGGGCCTTCAAGGTGATATCCTGTTCTTTTTTCGATTTAAACCTGCTCAGGTAATCTATCCTCACGGGAAAGGCGGAAAACCTACTTTTGAATGTCAGATAATGTTGTTCACAGAGAATCGTAGTCGGCACGAGAACGGCAACCTGCTTGCCGTCGTAAACAGCTTTAAATGCGGCCCTCATGGCAACCTCCGTTTTTCCGTAGCCCACGTCCCCGCAGAGCAGCCTTTCTGCCGGTCTTTCTGATTCCAAGTCGCGCTTGATCTCCTCTATCGCCTTCACCTGGTCAGGCGTCTCATCGTACGGGAAGAAATCGTAGAACTCTCTGTGTAGCTCGGTATCGGCGCTGAAGGAAAAACTGCGCGCGACTTCACGCTCGGCGTAGAGTTTCAGAAGCTTTCCCGCCATCTCCCTCACCGCTTTTCTGACCCTCTCCTTTCTCCTCAACCATGTCTTTCCTCCCAGCCTGTCAAGCGCAGGCGCACCCCCTTCCTGGGAACTGTATTTTTTTATCCTGTCGATGTTATACATCGGGACATACAGCCGGTCACCTCCCGAGTATTCGAGAACAATGAGGTCATTCTCAAGTTCTCCGGCTCCATCCTTCATAACTCCAATGAACTTCCCTATACCATGGTCCCTGTGAACGATATGGTCCCCTGGGCTTATGTCATCCAGAGATGTCAGAAGTTGTGCGATCTTTGATTTTTTCAGCGGCCTGTAGCGGGGCCGCTCGCCGAAGACCTCTCTTTCGGTGAGCACAAGAAAGCCGGGCATAAAAAATCCGGACGAAAGGGTTCCTCTTGTAATGGCGAGGTTCCCTTCAAAACTCATGAGTTCCCCTGCCGGTATAATAGGCGCCACGACTCCTTCATCAAAAAGGATTTCTTTTATCCTCCCTGCCTGTCCCTCTGAGGACGCCACAATAAGCGCGCGGTTGTCTTTGCTGAGGGAGTCCAGGGCGGAGGCGACATCACCAAAAGATTTCCTTTCGCCAGGATATATCCCGAGTCCGCTCAGTGAGAGTAGGCCTGTACGGCAGCCTTTGCCCTCCACATCAAACCGGGAAAGGAAAAGGGCCCCTTGACCCTCTCGCCTTTCCTCTCCCACAAATATGAATTTTTCATTGTGCAGGGATTTAATTCCCTCACCCACAGCCGGAGCGGCAGCAGGCATGATCATCACCTCATCGACCTTGCTGATCGACCTCTGGGTATCGATGTCAAAGGTCCTTATCCGATCTATCTCGTCGCCGAAGAATTCCACTCTCACAGGGTACTCGGCTGTGGAAGGAAAGATATCCATCAGCCAGCCTTTGGAGCTGTATTCGCCCTTTTCCATTACAAGGGAAACCCGTTTATATCCCATGCTCCTCAGAAGGCGCTCGATCATTTCCCTTTCTCTCTCCTTTCCTGCCACAAGGAGCAGAGATTCTGTCTTCAGTTGCTCAGGGAGCCATACAGGAGCTTTTAGAGCGTTGAGAGACGTGACAATGGAATCCCCTTGCCCGAACCTGTACACAACCTCCGCCCTTTTGCCCGAAGCTTCAGGCCCGTTCGGATCGGGCAGGAACCAAACCGTATTTTCATGAATAGTGAGTACCGAACGGAAAAACCGGATGTCTTCATAGAGCACAGCTGCATGTTCTTCGGTCTTCTCAGCCACAATAAATGGTACATTCTGCAGGCTAAGGAAAAGAGCGACAGAGGAGCCTGGGAGGTTGTAAACGTGGGACGTGCCCGGCGGAATACTGAAGAACTGCTTAATGCCGGTTACTGATATCATTTAACTTTAGGTGTGTTGATTGTCTCTTGTGTGCAATGATTATCTGGGAAAATCTATTTAGGCGAGAGATCAGACCCTAGTTTTCTTATCTTCTCTATGATCTCAGTTGTAGACACTCCCTGCATGTACGGCAGCGTGTGCGTTTCGGGAACAATGTCGGAACCCACTATGTCTTCCTTCCTCCAATCGCCGCCTTTCACCAGCACATCGGGT
>CAZNTS010000290.1:0-2770 GCA_964576045.1 uncultured Nitrospiraceae bacterium
GTCAGGAGAGCAAAAATGACGCCCCATCCGTTGGTAGCCGGATCGGAAATATTGTCACAGGTGTGTTTACGCCCGTGCTGGCCAAGCACTCGAAGTCGTTCTCGCTGATCGATTGCATCTCGGTCGGGGTCGACCGGATGCAGCGGAATTTCGAGCCGATGCGAAAGTAGGTAATGGCATGGCAGCAGAGCGAACTCAGCGACGTCACCGCCAAAGTGGTCATCTATAAGGCCTTCGTGGAGGGAAAACTGGAAGTCCGAGACATGTTGCACGTACGGTCCACGGCCTCTACTCTCAGCCGAAGTACAAGGAGTTCAACCTCCGGACTATTTGGAGCTGCACGATGAGCGGACCCAAGATGATTGCTCGCCATCCGTCCCACTCATCGCACTCTTCACATTCCTCAGGGAGTGGTGTCCTACCAGAACTGAGTTGCTACTACCCAAGGGGCAGTCGGCCCCCCCGAAATCACGCGCACATGCAGCACAATTTGGATGTTCATCTTCTGCCAGCCGTCGGGTGCGGTGCGGAGTGCCTGCTGGAACAAGCCGGGGTCGGTGATAAGGTCAGCGGCACCCTCGGTGCCGTAGTGCGAGATGCCGGAGACCTGCACCAGAACTTGACCGGTATCGCGATCGAAGATGCGAGAGACGATCGCGTAATCTTCGTTGAGTTTAGGGTCGGAGGGATGTAACGCGATCCGCCACTTCGATGGAGCGCCGTTTTCGGTAATCCCGAAGAATGTCTCGTTATCAGGATCGATGGTAAACCGCATACCCCGATTCAGATCTTTCCATTGGTTGTAGGAAAAGCCAACCAGAACCGTCGGCGACTGACGGAGATCGTCGAACGCGACATTGTTGCCAATCTTGACGCGGGCTGGGCTTCGCGCGCGATCCAGGAACTCCGCGATCCGGGCTTCGGCTTTCAAGTCTCCAACAGCAACGAATTGATCTGGCACCTCGAGAAAGTCCTTGCCTTGCAGCGGTCCCTGCCCGAGCGGCTTTAGCCGAGAATAAATCGGTACTGGTGCAACCAGGATCAGAGCGGGCGAGGAATTTCGAAAAACCGGCGCCCAGAACTGTGCCAGCGGGGAAGAAATCGAAGGAACAGAATAGTGTGAGTAGAGCGCCGCGCTAACGATACTGACAATCACCAAAGCACCCAGAAGCGCCCATCGGGAACGGAAGAACAGGGAACCACATTTCGGAGCTGACGAAGTCGGCTTCGCCGACCCGCTGGCGCTGTCAGATGAGGGCAAAGTATGGTTCTCGACACCGCGATAGCGAAACTGCGGAACGTAACTTCCTAATGGCAGATCGATAACGACCCGTTCCCGGCTGCCTTGTGGACCGGCATAGTAAACCGCCAATCGCTTGCGAACGTCTCCCGCTTTCACACGTACGGTCGAATCATCGCTCGGCTCAAACGAGGCGTCGCGCCCGAATACATCGATACCAATGGTGCGTTCCTTCAGGTTGCTGGCGGTGCCATTGAGAGTGGCCCCGACCACATATTGAAGGAAGTCGTGCGCGCGCTGGCTGGATCGAAACTCTGGGCTGGCAAGAACTTGATCCAGGGCCGCGCGGACCTCTTCAGAACCTGGTGTTTTAGTTCCAGCCGGTCCCAGCGTAGTGTCGGTCGCCATGAACATCCCTACTGGTGCCGATTCTAGCACCGTGGCCATTTCTTCCCGAGTTCCAAGAACTTGAGAAACTTGTTGCACAGGCTAACTACCGTTTCGCTACCGTAAATAACTGCCATCTCGACAGGTGCGGCCCTTAGACTCACACGGCTGGCGCTCGACCCAGATCAAATGTCGAATCGAGGTCACGATGAATCTGCGTAATTTTCTGCTAACCGCGTCTTGGGTGAAGGTTCTCCTGCTGTGCGCAGTTTCTCTTAATGCCAACCTCTACTCCTCCGCCTCGGATACCGACAGGCCAGCTCAGATACGGCTCCACGATGGCTGGAAACTGCAATCGTCTCGCGTGGTCCACGAGAGCGGCGAAGTAGTGTCTTCTGCGAGCTTCCATCCAGTGGGTTGGCTCGAGACGACGGTGCCATCGACGGTGGTTGCGACCCAGGTCGCCGCCGGCCAGTTCAAGGACCCTTACTTCGGCATGAATCTGCGCGACTATCCTGGCATGAGCTATCCCATCGGGTTCAATACGTTCAACAACCTCCCCATGGAGAAAGACAGTCCCTATGCCGTTTCGTGGTGGTACCGCACGGAGTTTCAGCTGCCCCCGAGCTACCGCGGCAAACGTGTCTGGCTGCAGTTTAAGGGCATTAACTATTGCGCTAACCTTTGGTTGAACGGGCGCAAACTGGCCGACTCGAACGACGTGGCCGGCGCTTATCGCACGCATGAATTCGACATAACGTCGTTTCTCGATTTCCGCAAACCGAACGTCCTGGCGGCGGAGATCTTCGCTCCGACAGAAACTGATCTGGGCATCAACTGGGTGGACTGGAATCCCACACCTCCCGACAAGAACATGGGGATCTGGGGAGATGTGTACCTTGTCACAAGCGGTCCGGTCAGCGTTCGTTATCCGATGGTGGCCACGCACTTCGCCGACGAGACTCTGCAGGAAGCAGACCTGACGGTTACGGCGCAATTGCACAACGCCATTGATACACCTGTACACGGAAAAATCGAGGCGCTGCTGGAAGGGATCCGGATTCGGCAAGAAGTTGAGCTTCAGCCAGGGGAGACTAAGTCTGTGAGTTTCAACCCGGAGCGCTTTCCTGAGTTGCGAATCAA
>CAZNTS010000291.1:0-2687 GCA_964576045.1 uncultured Nitrospiraceae bacterium
TCCTTAGCGGGGCCCTTAGATAATACCGCACTGATTATGTTACCCCAAAAGCTGTCAGGTACCGGTATCACTACTACAGAAGGTTGAATCTGGAGCTGATTTCGCATTAGAAACTGTACAAAATCTCGTGCGAACGCGTCGTATGGCGTCAATCCCACGAGCTCAATGCCTGGACCTTTGCCGTTTTTCTTCATCAATAAATCACCTCCTTCACTTTCATTCATCTGGTACAAGAATGTCCTGTCACCAGAATCTTGCAACAATAGGTTCATTCGGATGTTGACGCGCCGTTCTCGTAGGATTTCATTCAACTGTTGCCTTGTTCTCCGTTCCCACACAGCGGTTAGAAGATCCCGTATTTTCGGTTGAACTCTTCCTTGGTCATCGGTGCCCTGAAGACGTCGAACTGGGCAGCCATATCCCTTTCATATACGTCAAGGATCACCGTGCCCGGGTGGCGCCTGATAGCCCATGGAATCAGGCGTGTTACGAGACTCGTAATGAGAACGTACATTTCCAGGTCGGTAGTGGGCGGGTACGTGCGGTGACGGATCCAGATCCAGGTATCTGCTTCGATGTAACGGTCGTACTCGCCCGGGAAGGCCTCCGACGGCGCTTTGGGAACATCGCCAAGAATGCGCAGCTTGTCCTCGATGCTGATCGGAAAGTAGTTTGCCGAGGCCACAGCCCGGTTCCAGCCATTCTGCAGATTTAGAGGAACACGGTTTTGGATGCCAAGTTGCCTCCACTCTTCGTTACGCTTGACAAGTACCGCTGGGTTGATGCTGATGTCATTTCTTTTCGCTGCGAACGAAAACATGTCAGCGGCGAACTGCTCAAGCGGCTTGAGCGTCAGCTTCTTTATTTCAACTTTGTCCAATACTTTTCACCTCCTATTTTGTTTTTTTCGGTTGGCGGCAAGCCTTCGTCCTGGTTGGTGGACGCAATAACGCTGTATACAGATCACTCTGCTTGGAGTGAAAACAGAGTACCACTGAAAAATTGCAGACTTAAAGCCCTGTTTGGTGAAAAATGTTGCTACGTAGCTGGTTTCAGTTCAAGGCGGAGAAACGACTTCGGAAACGGGCTAGAAGCGCATCCCCGTTTTCACAGCGTTTTCCGACCGACATGCGTTAGGTTTTTGGCTTGCGCCACTCAACGCAGATAATCTATCCTTGTCGCACCGTATAAAACCGCGGTCATTGAAACCGATCTCGTTGCGCAATGTCGTGCGTTCTCTTTGATTCCAAGTTTCTGGTTACCTCCCTTTTTTCACCGCGATATGGAACAGTCTGCGCTGCGAAAATGCAATGCACCTCCCGGGAAAGTTCGATGAAAACCGCTATGTTAAGTCGCACCGGCTCAAAGCATAAAGCATACTCCAGAAACTGGCGACAAATCGGATTGGAAATCTGAGAGTGTCTTGTTGGAAACAAGTGAAAACCGGTCGGGTGAAAAAACTTACCGGTTTAGATCAAGTTTTTCCAAGGCACAGAAGTCACTTCGGAAACGAATGCCACGATTTTCACACGGACGACGGCGGAAGCGATAGATCTTGCGACTAGCGATCGCGAATCTGATCGCATCTTGTTCTATACGTCGAAGGCATATAAAATTGCGGCCGCTACTTTCGGTGGCAAGCTTACTTCGATCAAGATGACACGCGGTGAAGAGCTGCTGGAGCTTAGATATATGTGGTTATCCTATTGTTTGAATGGACGTTACGTCGATCGCAGCGTCTGTCTCTTCAGTGAAAACGTGGTGATAGGGTATCGTAGACACAGCGGAAGCCGTTTTTCTGAGACATGCGTGTTTTCACTTCACATGTTTGCACATTGTGTTTTTACATTATGTTTTCACAGTGTGTTAGGAGTGTGAATCGGTTCAAGTGAAAACATTACAGTAAGGCTCTTACAGCGATTTCGGTGAAAAAATCGACGCCATAGTGAGGTGGTGAAACACGGCGTGCAACGTTAAAGCTACAGGAAGACACTCGAACCGACAGGATGGACGATCAAGAAGGCCCGCACGGTGACAAAGAGTCTGATGTCCTACGTTAGGTTCAGCTTCTTCCTCAGGAGTTTTTCAAGCTCCTTTTCGCTCATTCCACCGAAGCGCTCTCTGACCGCCTGTACATTGGCTTTAGTAATCCCATAGCTGTCCGTTCGCATCTCAGTTCTTTCGGCGAGCGTTAGGAGTAGATCCCTGCGGAGCGGCCTCTCACCAGCCAAGAGCTTCTTAACAACATCATCAGTGAACGTCAACGGAATCCACTCCTGCGAGAGGAAACTCCTAGCCGAGATGTTCCGCTCGATTAGTGCACGTTCGAGATTGGCCTTGTGTTCGAGTCCTCTGATGACTAGGATGTTGGACGCTGCCTCTGAGCGGGCCAAAGTGGTGAGCTGATCCGCTAGGGCATCGTCGCGTTTCTTCTGGTAGTTAGCGTACTCCACGAGATCCTCTGTAAGTTTATGGCAAGCCTTCACGACCCGCATGTCACGATACTCCCGGTCGAGACGATCCATGAGGACATTGTAATGGTAGGCACTATGCGGAGATTTTTCGATCAAGATGCGTTTCCCGCTTCGGAAGATTAGAGATTTGATTTCCCGATCGAACTCGGGATGGCTCTGACCCCCGATGCCCGACATGACGTTCTGAACGTCCTCGATGAGAAGCCTGCCCCT
>CAZNTS010000292.1:0-9177 GCA_964576045.1 uncultured Nitrospiraceae bacterium
GACAATGGCGTAATTGATGTCGAATTCGGCCCTTCGCGCCGCGTCATGGACATACCCGTAGATGTGGTTGAATAAGGAAGGATGGTTGTAATGGAATATCTTTCTCTCAGGCGCAAGGAAAAAAGAGAGATAGCCTCCATATCGGTCGGAGTTGAACATGTTGCCCCTCAGGTTAACGGCCTTGATGAAACGGGCCGACCCCACCGGAAAATAGTCATCGTTGATCCCAGTATGTAATGAGTAGTCGTTGATTATTTCTCCTGATGTCGGCGATGGCTTTGGCATGAACAGTTTAAAGTAGACAATAAAGGACAGCGCCCCGATTACGAGGAACGCCGAAGCAAATCGCATAACAACCATCAAACGTCGCGCCTGCGCCAGCTCGCGAAGACGGACGATTCCCGTTGCCAGCACCGGTACCGCTATGATGACGAATACCTCGATACAGCGGTTGTATCGGACGGCTAGATATCCGAAAGACAGCAGCAAGCCCGCATGGGTAAGATCGGCACGCTTCCCCCGCACAAGTAGCATTGCCCATGATGCCGCAAAAAAAACCCAGAAAGGCAGGAATCCCCTTAAAGGCGTGGGCAGATACTCTCCGACGAACTGGGCTTCGGTCTTCTGGCTGATAAGGTCGATGAAGATATCATATTTAAGTGGACCGTATGGATTCAGCAGCATGATAACGAATGTGACTGCTACAGATATCCAGAATGACCTGAGGCGGTCAGCCGGCATCGGGGTAGCACCTTCCCACGAGGGCGCGCGCCGGTGTATGATCTTTTTCACAGACTCCCCAGCTACAAAGGTACCCAGGAAGACGAGACCGAAAATCGCCCCGTGCAGTAAATCCCATAATATCATTACGGGGACCATCCAGAGCAACGTCTTCTTTTCCCAATGTCCCAGGCGGTAGCCGTGCAGGATGAGGCCGAGCAGGGCCAGGCCGATTAGGGTAAAAAGATGAGGCCGCTCCACAAAGCGGGCAAGTGCGACAAAAACGGCAAAGAGACAGAGGAGTGCCGAGGCAGTCGGACCGGCACCTACAATGCGCGACGTGCGGAAGAGAATAAGGCAGGCGGTAAGAGTGAGCGCAACCTTGAAGCCGATAAGTCCGGTCGGTCCCCAGGCATTGAAGAACAAATAGAAAAGTAGCTGGGCAAGCCATTCGTGGTTGTTGAAATGCCTGCCGAAGGCGGTGTAGGAGAATATCTCCTGATTGACTATGTGGCCGCTTTCGGCCATGGCGCGTCCATTGGCTAGGTGCCAGAATGTGTCGTAGTCCCGTATAGGGAAGAACACGAGTAGGGCAATGGCAAGAAGCAGGAAGACCGATGCGGCATGAGGGAGAGCCTTCCAGATCATACCGCTCAAGGGCTGAGAGCTCTTATACTCAATCATCAATTAGTATATCAAAAAAAACCGTGCTGCAGGTCTAATATCCACTTTACTTGCAGCGGGCTTGTTTCTTATACTTATCAGAAATATGGTTCGTGCTCGCTTTTACACGTCGCACGTAAAAACATGTCGGCAGGGATTATTCCTCGATTGCATTGATACGGTTGCTGTGGGACTGACAGAGGATATCTTCAAATCCCACCGACCTCAGACCTGTGCCAGTCCGACCGACAAGACAATATGAAAAGAGCTTTACGCAGATGAAAAGACATTCTGCATTCTATCTCGCAGGCCTGATTTCATCCGTAACATTCGCAGTCTACCTCCCTGCGCTTCAGAATGACTTTGTTAATTGGGACGATCGTCTCTATGTAGTTAACAATCTCCATATACGATCTTTCGATTTAACTTTGTTCAGATGGGCGTTCCTTGATTATTACGCAGGGAACTGGCATCCTCTGACCTGGATATCCCATGCCCTGGATTATGCATTATGGGGTTTGAACCCTCTGGGGCATCATCTGACTAACAATATCCTTCACACCGTCAACTCGTTTATCGTGGTGATGCTAACTGTGACAGTTGTGAAGATATGGAGGCAGAGGACAGCATTGAACGAGATTCCTGCATTCCCGGATGAGCGCGGTGTGTTGATCATCGCAGGGGTAACGGGTTTGCTTTTCGGAATCCATCCGATTCATGTGGAATCGGTCGCATGGGTGGCTGAGCGGAAAGACCTGCTTTGCGCTCTCTTTTTTCTGCTTGGTATCATGGCGTATATGGGGTTTGTGTCTCATAGGTCATATAAGGCCTATCTCCTTTCTCTCGGCTTCTTCGTCCTTGCCGTGTTAAGTAAGCCCATGGCCGTTACCCTTCCCGCCGTTCTGTTGATGTTGGACTGGTATCCGCTCAGGAGAGTACAGTCAATGAAGTCATGGCTGCATGCATTAGTCGAAAAGTTGCCGTTCATCATGCTAAGCCTTATCTCAGTGCTGTTGACCATTTTGGCACAAAGGCGATCGGGCGCCATGTGGGCTATTCCGGCGCCGTTGTCAGTACGGACGCTTGCGGCGGCCAGAGCGCTTATCGCTTATCTGTACAACATGGTTATACCTCTGAATCTGGTCCCGATTTATCCATATCCGATGGGTATCTCATTTAAGTCCATCGGACTTGTGCTGCCGCTGATCCTGGTGGCCGGGATTTCGGTGAGCTGCATTATCAAAGCGAAAAAGGAGAAATTATGGTTGGCAGCGTGGTGCTATTATCTTATAACCTTGCTCCCTGTACTGGGCATCGTGGTGCAGGTCGGAATACAACTGATGGCGGACAGGTATACCTACTTGCCAAGTCTCGGACCGTTCCTTATTGTCGGGGTGGGTACGGCATGGCTTACGTCAAAGATACGGGCGGTGAGGAAACATGGCATGATCTGCAGGGTTTTCGGAGTTGCGGCAACCCTCGTTGTGTTATTATTCATGACATGGCTGACCGTCCTGCAAATCGGCATTTGGAAAAATGGTATCAGACTATGGAGCTACGTCATTGAAAAGGAAGGCGAAAAGGTTCCAACGTCTTACCTAAACAGGGGTGAACTGTTTTATGAGCAGGGAGGTCAGCTTGATAAGGCACTAGGGGACTTCGATAGAGTGATTGCCCTTACACCGTCGAACCTGAGTGTTTATGTGGATCCCTCTTATTATTACGCGGCCTATCTTAAGCGTGCCTCGGTTTTCGATAAAATGGGCCAGCTACAGAAAGCAATCGCAGATTATGACAGTGCCATTGCCTTGCATCCGTCTTTTGAGGCCTATAACAATAAGGGCGGCTTGTACGGCCAGCACGGCATGTTAGATGAGGCGATAGAACAGTTTACGAGGGCCATTGAGATAAATCCGAATGCATCTCTTGCCTACGGCAATCGTGCGCACGCATATTCACTAACAGGGCAGAGAGACAGGGCCCTGGAAGATTTTGATAAGGCAATTGCATTAGATTATAAGTACGCTGAGGCCTATATCGGTCGTGGAAATCTCTTTCTGGAAACAGGCAAACGCGAACTTGCTGTTTCAGATTTTCAGAAGGCCTGCGAATTGGGTAACAAGGAAGGATGTGACCTGTCAAAGCTGAACGTAAGGTAAGTTATGGGAAAAGTCTTGAGAAAGAACAATGCGATGACCAATGAGAAACTCGCACAAGAGACTACTTCAAATGAAGCCATCATGAAAAAAGAAAGGGACTTGCGAGCGTCTGAGATAAAGGACGCACCGTTTCTTTCGATTATTATTCCGGCATACAATGAGGCGGAGCGATTACCCCTTACCCTTGATCGCGTCGTTGCGTTCATGGCGGGGCTGCCTTTCAAGTCCGAGACACTTGTTGTGGACAACGCGAGCACCGATACAACGAAAGAAGTCATTCTTCAATATAGTTCCAAATACCCTCAGGTGCAGTACCTTTACGAGGCCGTCAAGGGCAAGGGGGCTGCTGTCAGGACCGGCATGCTAGCAGGGCAGGGGGATTATCTTCTCATCTGCGATGCGGATCTGGCAGTGCCGATAGAGGAGCTCCTCAAGTTCCTTCCACCCCGGCTCCAGAATTATGATGTGGCTGTCGGATCACGGGAAGCCCAAGGAGCGAGGCGGTACAATGAACCGTGCCACAGGCATCTCATGGGGAGAGTTTTCAACTGCCTGGTCCGGATACTGATCTTTCCGGGGTTACGCGACACGCAGTGCGGTTTCAAATGTGTCAGGCGCGACATCGCGCGCGACCTGTTTTCTGCCAGCAGGATCGACGGATGGAGCTTCGACGTCGAGGTCCTTTATATTGCACGCATGAAGGGTTACCGTATTGTAGAAGTGCCTGTGAACTGGTACTACGGAAAAAATAGCAAGGTCAGCCCTGCGCGTGACACTTGGCACATGATAAGAGAGATACTGAGGATAAAGAAGAACGGGAGAAAAGGGCTATATGGATAAACCTACCGGGTATATTATCAAGTAGTTTTCGACGCTCTATTTCGTGTAGAATAAAAAGCCGACTTTTTGCGGTTCTCTTAGCGTGTGAAAGGCATTATATGGAGGTCAAGATGAGAAAACTCTGCGTGCACCTGATTAATGTATTTGTTGGGGCGACAATCGCTTTTGCCCTTTTTTCGTGTGCGCACGAGAGCTCGGGGAGAGGGGACATGGCAATCTCGCCTGAACAGCATCAGAAGATACTGGGAGAGTATCAAAAGGGTGTGGAGGAGTCGAAGAGAATCGTTATCGCCCGGGTTAACGGAGTTGAGATTACGTTGCAGAACCTTCTTGACAGGATGAATCAGATTGCCCCGAATTTCATACCACGTGGCCATCAACGGACCCCAGAGATAGACCTGAGAGTGAAGCAAGAGGCCCTTGATGTCCTGATATTCAGGGAACTGGCTGTCCAAGAGGCGGTCAGGCGGGGCTTGCAAGTGCCTCCGGGAAAGATCGATGGAACTCTTAATAAAATAAAGGAAAGACTGGGCTCTGAAGATGCTTTCAACAAGTCCCTGAGCATGACCGGTGAGACCGAAGAATCCTTGAGGAAGGGAATTGAGAAAAATATGCTGTTCGAGATGATAGCTAAACAGGAGATTTTCAGGAAGGCACAGGAGGATCCTGACCCGCATTCGGTTGAGAACAGGAAGCAGGAGTGGGAGGCGGAGCTTAAGAAGGATGCGAAGATAGAGGTGTTTCTCGATCAAGTGGAAAAGGAAATGAGAGAAGACATCGAACAAAAAGGGAATAGCGAGAAGGTTAAAGAATGAACCCGGCAGAGCAAGAATCACCGGCAGGGGAAAACACATGAAGATAAGCTTACAGCTTGTTGCAGGGCTTGCTCTGACTCTCCTTTCGGCATACTACTGGTCAGCCTTTGGACATAGTCCTGTCAATCAGGTACCGGCGTTTTTTCGTTATTCTTACAGACTCTTTAATTACGCCGATATGTTCATTACCGTAGTCGGGATGTTCCTTTTCTACAGCGGTCTGAAAAGACTGAGGGGATAGAGAAACCCTATAGCGGTCTGCTACTGCTGATTCACGGGTAGCTAGTGGGGTTATAGTGTGTTGATGGGAAAAAGGGACCAGGCGGTTGTGGAGGGGGCCGCCAAGAGGGGGACTCCGGCGGGACCGCTTTTCGGGTTTGACCCTATGTCCCTAAATAAAATAGACGTCTTTTATATCTGGAAGTTACTAAGTTAAGTCAAATTAGGACGCTACCCACGGGTAGAATAACTTGTGAATCCCAGCTTCTGAGAGGTATAATAATTTTTTAAATCTGAAAGCAAGAGGAAACAGATGACCCTTACAGAGAAAATTTTAGCGGTCCATTCCGGAAAGACAGAGGTCTCACCCGGTGAGCTTGTCAATGCGAAGGTCGACCTCATCCTTGCCAATGATATTACTGCTCCTATCGCCATCAGTGAGTTCAGGAAGACCGGTGCAAAAGACGTTTTCGACAGGGACAGGATCGCCTTTATCCCCGACCATTTTGCTCCACAGAAAGATATTAAGGCCGCTGAGCAGTGCCGGATGCTGAGGGACTTCTCAAAAGAATACCATCTCGGGCTTTACTTCGAGGTGGGCCGGATGGGTGTTGAGCATGCGCTTCTGCCTGAGCAGGGCCTTGTGGTACCAGGGGACCTTGTTATCGGTGCAGACAGCCACACCTGTACGTACGGTGCGCTCGGGGCCTTTGCAACAGGAGTCGGCTCAACCGATGTGGCGGCTGCTATGGCAACCGGGGAATGCTGGTTCAAGGTCCCGGAATCGATTAGATTCATATATTATGGAAAGCTGAACAGGTGGGTAGGGGGCAAGGACCTGATTCTCCATACAATTGGAGATATAGGCGTGGACGGCGCGCTTTACCGTGCCATGGAATTTGAGGGCGAGACGATACGGGACCTGCCGATGTCCGGAAGACTCACGATGTGCAACATGGCGATAGAGGCGGGCGGGAAGAACGGTATCATAGTGCCGGATGCGATAACCGAGGGCTATGTAAGGGAAAGAGCGAAAAGGCCGTACGTCTTTTACCGCTCCGACGCTAACGCTCGCTATGCGGATGTAAGAGAATACGATTGTGCCAGGATCTCGCCGACTGTCTCGTGCCCGCATCTCCCTTCGAATACCAGACCGGCAGCAGAGCTTTCGGACATCACGATAGACCAGGTCGTCATCGGATCGTGCACAAACGGCAGACTGGAAGACCTCAGGGAGGCCGCACAGGTTATAAGGGGTAAAAAGGTGAACCATAATGTTAGGCTTATCGTGATTCCCGCGACACAACAGATCTACCGGGACGCAATGAAGGAGGGATTGCTCGATCTCTTTGTGGAAGCGGAGGCGGTTGTCTCTACTCCCACCTGCGGCCCTTGCCTTGGCGGGCATATGGGCATTCTCGCAAAGGGCGAGAGAGCGCTGGCTACGACGAACAGAAATTTTGTAGGAAGGATGGGACATCCAGAGAGTGAGGTATACCTCTCAAATCCGGCGGTCGCGGCTGCCACCGCAGTGCTGGGAAGGATCGGGGTTCCAGACGAGGTGGTGAGATGACGAAAGCTAGGGGAAGCGTCCTCAAACTCGGGCTTCCAAAAGGGAGCCTCCAGGAAGCGACATTGAGGTTGTTTAAGAAGGCTGGGTACCACATAAGCGTTTCGAGCCGCTCCTACTATCCGGTATTTGATGATCCCGGGATAGAATCGATGCTTATCAGAGCGCAGGAGATGGCACGGTACGTTGAGGACGGAGTTCTTGACTGCGGGCTTACCGGTCACGACTGGGTACTGGAACAGAACGCTGACGTGGTCGAAGTGGAGGAGCTGCGATACGGGAAGGAAGGGTTCAGGCCTGTGAAGTGGGTAGTGGCTGTTCCACTGGATTCGAAGATCAGGAGCCTGAAGGACCTTAACGGCAGGAGGATCGCCACCGAGCTCGTGGGATTCACCAAGAGATATTTCAGAGCGAAGGGTATCAAGGCAGATGTAGACTTTTCCTGGGGAGCGACTGAGGTGAAGCCCCCTTATCTGGCCGACGCGATTGTTGAGATCACCGAGACAGGCACCTCTCTGAGGGCGAATAACCTGAGAATTGTCGAGACGATCATCGAGTCGACCACAAGGTTCATTGCAAACAAGAAAGCGTGGCATGACCCGGACAAGAGGCAGAAGATGAAAAATATCGCGCTGCTGCTCAAGGGCGCGCTGGCTGCTGAGGAAAAAGTGGGCCTTAAAATGAACGTACCCGACAGGTCTTTCAAAAAGATACTGAGTCTCCTTTCCGCCATGCATTCTCCTACAGTCTCGCCCCTCTCGGACAAGGGATGGTACGCGGTTGACGTGGTAATAGATGAACGGACCGTGCGGGACATCATTCCTAAGCTCAAAAGCGCGGGTGCGACCGGTATCGTTGAATACCAACTTAACAAGGTAATTCCGTAGAAACCATCCTTTTATTTCTTTCCGGAATAAATCAGGAACCGGCCCTTATATACAAGATCAGCAAGTAATCTTTGCCATAAAGGAACAGGGAAAGCGGTTGTTCCCCTCCTGTAAAATGGCACTCCTTACCCAGTGATTAAGACAGCTGGTCCCATCCCGAAGGCTTCGGGATGGGACCAGCTCCCCCTCCGAAACAGCCACAAGCAAATCAGCGCTTATGGGTTAATTGTTATTTGGTTGTTATTGCCTGGCACTTGAAGTCGTTCAGGTAGTTCGCCTCCGGAACCTGCGGACTGCCAGCATTGGCTTCCCAGATGAGCGTGTACGTACCAGCCGGTGAAGGAGCAGTCACACTATATGCGCCGTTGCTGCTCGCCCCAGCAAGCAGTGCTCCCACACTCCTCGAATACAGTAATGTAGCACCCGCTGGTAATGTAGTTGGGCACGTAATGCTGCCACTTACATAGTACAGGTTTGTCTTGGAAGCTGCTATTGTCGCGCCTCCAATGTTCTCCGTCCGCTCAGTAACACTGATGCTGGTCCCATGTGTCGCAGTAGCAGGTGCAGCAGCCGAAGCGACTATGAGATCGCCCAGAGCACTTGTCACCGAGATACCGTAGCACTTGGTATTGTTGTTGTAATTGGTCTCGATAACACTACCTGTATCATTCGCATGCGCTACGACCATGTACTGGCCAGGAGCTGTCCCCAGCGGGATAGTGGCAGAGGCCGAACCCTGGTTGCTTGCACCCGGTCCAAGACTCCCCACTGCCCTGCTGCCTATGGACGATCCAAGGCCACTAACGCTCGTAGGACATGTGGTGCCGGCCGACAGATAGTACGCCGTTACAGAAGCGCCCGCTGTGCCGCCACCGCTCAGATTTGTAGTGACGTCCGTTACCGTAACGCTGCCACCCGGCAAGACTGATGACGGGCCGACAAGCATGGACGACACAGCAAGATCAAGACCCATCTGGTGGAAGCCGCTATACCAGACGCCGCCGGCAGCTGTACACAGTGCCTCCGTCGTATTGGTTGCCGGATTCACACTGCAGGAAGCAAGTGCCCTTGCTGATAGCTGTGCATTGGTGAGAGTCCACACATCATTAGTAGAACCAGATTCGTGGCACAGATAGCAAGGAACGATGCCCGGAGCCGCACCCGGATAGGTGGTGAGACCGCTGGGACCGCTGTCGGTATAGGAATGACAGTTAGCGCATGTCAATGCAGTGTATACCAGTCCGTTAGCAAGCGTCGTCGTAAGCTGCAGATGGTTCGTTGTCGCAACACGCTCGCCATGGCAT
>CAZNTS010000293.1:0-2804 GCA_964576045.1 uncultured Nitrospiraceae bacterium
TAGCAGCAGGAGGAATTACATCTCCCCTTCGTGCTTCAGGGCGTAACCGCTTATATATTAAGTTGAAAAGAGGTAATAGACATGATATAAGGAGACTGAGAAGAGGGCTCATATAGTTCAAGATTCTGCATGGGCAAACAATTTCCAAAAGAGAAAGGAGGGACGCAAATGAACAAAGGCCAGGTGTCTAAGATTGGAGGGCTGTTTCTCCTATTGGTCCTTTGCGCAGCATTGAGTAGCGCAATCGGTCAACAGGCGGCTCCCACCGAGAGTAAAGGTGTTACTGTGAAGCAGCTATCCTCCGTTGATCTCGGTCCCGAAATTGAAGGACTTATGGGGCGCCAACTTAGGATGCGCATGATAACAATCGCCCCTGGAGGCTTCTTAGGAATTCATAACCACAAAGACAGACCCGGTACGGCCTACGTGTTGCAAGGAAAGATTATCAACCATGAGAGTGACATGGCCAAGGAGTATAGTGAAGGAGACTCATGGTCCGAAAATAAAGAGACGGTGCATTGGCTTGACAACAAGGGGACGGCGCCGGCAATACTCATTGCAGCTGATATTTTCAAACAGCCGTAGGGTGCCAGGCTGCAAGGGGATAGCTAAAAAGAGAGGACGAAACCATGGAACTAGCGGTAATGATTATGTGCATGGTGCTGCTCCTGCTGCCTGCTATAGCATGGACAGAGGCAACGGTCTATCCGAACCAGCAAGAGGGCGATTATAGAGTCAACAATTTTCAATTCCGAAGCGGAGAGACATTGCCGGAATTACGGCTGCATTATACGACACTCGGCACACCGCGTCGCGATAAAACGGGCAGAGTCATGAATGCCGTACTTATGCTACATGGCACGGCAGGGACAGGAAAAAATTTCATGGCCGGTAGCGTGACCGGCGAACTGTTTGGGCCTGGGCAGTTGCTTGATGCCTCGCAGTACTACCTGATATTGCCGGACAGTCTTGGCCGTGGCGGCTCGAGCAAGCCAAGCGATGGCATGCGTGCGAAATTTCCGCGCTACGGATATGGTGATGTCGTTGCAGCGCAGTATCTGCTGGTTACCAAAGGGCTGGGCGTAGATCACCTGCGGCTTGTGCTGGGTACCTCGATGGGAGGTATGCAGACATATATGTGGGGCGAGCAGTATCCTGATATGATGGATGCGCTGATGCCGATTGCCAGCCAACCTACAGAGATTTCCGGACGTAACCTACTTTGGCGGCGCATTATTACAGAGGCTATTAGAAACGATGCCGGGTGGAATGGCGGAAATTACAAGGTTTCTCCCAAGCAGTGGATTTATACTGCACCGCTGTTTACCCTCATGGTAGAGAGCGCTGTGCATCTCCAGTCGCAGGGGCCAACGCGGAAGGAGGCCAATTATTTTTACGACAAATTGCTAGACTCTTTCATCAAGATCGACGCCAATGACTATCTCTATTGGTTCGAATCATCATGGGACTATAATCCTGAGCCTGATCTCGGCAAGATTAGAGCGCCCCTTGTAGCGGTAAACTTTGCGGATGATATGATTAATCCTGCTGAACTGAACGTTATGGAAAAGCTTATCGCTAAAATTCCAAAGGGCCGTTTTGTTATGGTACCAGCTGATAATCGGACCGTCGGGCATCAAACACTGACTATGGCATCAGTATGGAAGCCATACCTTGCGGACTTGCTTAGGCAGTCCGACAAATAACTGTGCTTAGACCCTACTTCTGAGATCAAGAAGGGAACTGCGGCAGGAGCTTCATCCTGAGCCTCCAACTCCCCAAGACAGGGAGCGGGCAACTGGCGGAAACTGCATAGAAAAGAACTGGCATATGGGTATCTGCGCACAATTGAGTGGCTACAAAAAATCGACCTTACCAAATGTACTGGGTCTTGAAGAGGGCGCAGGCGTGAAGAAGAAGACAGGGCAAAGAAAGCCTGTAAGATAGGAGGGATAGTTATGAGCAGGAAGAACTTTGTTGTTGAGGCAGTTGTGTTTTGCTGTTATTCCTGCAAGCTCCACCACCTATGTAATCCCTGCGAGCAGCTTACCGGCAGGAAGTTATACTGTGATGCTGGCCGTTGGCACAATAGGCCAAGGTTTAAACTATTGCAGCACGGGCACTGGGGCATACCAATCCCCAACGCAGCTCCCGGCTCTGCGCTATGGTTCCTTGATACAACCTCGGCGTTTTATTCTACTCGTCTCGGTTACGCCCGCTAATAAACGTGCAGAAGCGAGACACGAAACAACGAGATCCCTTCGCTCTTCGACTCTCGCAATAACAGTTTTTGTTTTTTGCTCATGCCTCTATGGTTATTCTATAACGTCGGAACGGTTCCACCAGCCTCCGCCGAGTGCCTGGAAGAGTGCTGCCGTATCAGAGTATCGATTGGCTAAAGCCTGCGTCAAACCGACCAACGCCTGCTGGTAAGCCTGTTCAGCACTTAGGAGTCCCAAGTAGCTGATATCGCCGCGTTCGAGTTGATGTCGTGCGATCGAGAGGCTCTTTGCGGCGGCGTGCTCCGCAGCAACAGCAGCTTTCAGCGCATCAGCGTCGGATTGTATCGCATGCAACGTATCGGCCACGTTCTGGAAAGCTGTGAGAACTGTGCTGCGATACTGCGATGCCGCCTGTTCATAGGCAGCTTCAGCGGCGCGCTGCCGATGCAGAAGTGTGCCGCCCTGGAAAACAGGTTGAGTGATATTGGCGGCCAGCGCCCAGAAGCCTGTACCTGAAGTGAACAACTGGCTGATCGAAGTGGCGCTACTGCCCAAATCGGCGCTAAGGGTAATATTCGGCAG
>CAZNTS010000294.1:0-11519 GCA_964576045.1 uncultured Nitrospiraceae bacterium
ACATTGTAAATAAACAAGGGCCACGACACCACGGGTATTGACCCGCGGATCGGCATGGAACTGGTGCTGCATCGTGCACATGAAAAACTTTATTGAATTATCTGCCCGAGTCGAGAAAAGCGTTTACAAAACTTGTATACGTCAATGCTGTCCAGGACAACTCACAGAGTGTAATTAAGTGCGCTGATCTTCACTTACCGCTATTTTTGGTATTCAATTAACATATGCAATGCCGACCTTCCGAACGCCCTTTCTAAGCTCTTCCGTCCATGCCTTCACAAACTCCTTTATTTCATTCATTCTTCCGGGCCTTACATCTTCAAACGGTCTGTAAGAGGCCTTCCGCACCATCGGCCTGAGGATCATATACCCGTCTTTCGTCCAAACCACGCTGACCTCTCCATCCCTAAGCAGTTCGATCCTTTCCTTAATCCATCCCTGCAGCTCCTGAAACTCCGTAGTCGAAAGGACCATCTTGTCAGGGAACATCTTATAGATTTCTTCGAAGGATTTACCAGCCTTTGCCTGTGCCTGTAGCTCATTCGCCAGCACGACCTTCTCCTCCCTATCCCTGCCGGTATACCGCACACTAAGGGATTCCACCACCCTTTCTTCTGGCATATCCATGACTTTCCTGCCAACTAACTCGCTGATGACAAGATATCTCCTAATGTATGCCGCCTCTTTTGCGGTAAGTTTGAACCTTTCAATGAGCTCTTCCTGCATTTTTGGTTCGACAGATAAGTTCTGTCTTTCAGCTTGATCATACAGAACCTGCTCATTAATGAAATCCTCAAAAAGACTGCCGTTTCTCCACAGTATTTCCCGGATGCCAGCCTTCGCCATGGCAGATGAAGAGTTGAACATGAAATCGATGACCTGTTCAGCTGTATACTCATTGTCCCCTACTATTATCACAGGCCTCGTCCGGTTTGGCGCGCCTTCATTTCCTCTCCTAACTGTTTCAGTCCCCATCATTTCATTGTGTGCCGCATGCACGCCAACGTCACTCCCCTCCTTCTCCCCAGCGTGCTCACTACGATATTTCTCGATCTCATCTGCAGTCTTCTTCCCCTCTTCCATCCTTCTCAAAAGAGTCCCTGCTTCAGACTCCTTTTTCTCCAGTTCGGTTATCCTGGCACTCAATCCCGCCGCCTTATTTTTTTCTTCCTCAGCCTGTGCTGCAAGTTTGTCCTTCTCATCCACAGCCTTAGCGAGTTCACGCTCAAGGAAATGTATCCTATTGTCCGCTTTTTTCAACTCACCTCCATGCGCGGTCTCAAGTTTAACAGTTTTCGAAGGCTTTTCTTCCTTCTTTGTATCACTGACCGCAAGACTTCTGAAGTTGGCAGTTCCCCCCGCTTCTTTCTCCAAGTAAGGGATAAAGGGACTTTCAGGACATTCACGTCTCAGTTCGGAAAATACTTTTTTTGCCTCATCAACAGACCCGGTTTGAGAGAGAGATTTTGCAAGCCAGAACATCGCTGCATCCTTCGCCGAACTTTCCGGGAATTCACTGAGAAAGGTCCGGAATGTAAGCACCGCTCTGTCAGGCTGATAGGCCAAATAATACTCGTAACCCTTGTCGAAAAGCTCAAATTCGCTGTTAGAAGCATGTGCATTGGAAAACGTGAGAAGAAGAGCTGCCGCAAACGAAAGCCATCTTACCACGTGTCCGTTCACTGATCCTGATTTATAGTGATGAAGGCTTTTTCCCATAATGACCTTATCCATTCGTTTAGGATCTTCTCCCTCATCTGCGTAAACAGATGTTTGTGTATCTCTCCCCTCACTTCCCCCAGAGGTCTGAGTCCGTCGTCGGTCCTGTTGACAAGCTTCACTATGTAAACCCCTTCCTTCACCCAAAGTGGCCCACTTATTTCGCCGTTTCGCATAGAGAATGCCTTTGCATCCAGCGGCGCAATCAGCGCTCCTCTCTTGAACTCGCCCAGTTTCCCCTGCCTGTTCTTCAGATTCTCGTCATTATACTGCTCTGCAAGAGTATCAAAATCTTCGCTGTTCCTCAGGCGATCCGCAATCCTCAACGCCTTTCTTTTCAAGTCGGTAATTTCCGTGACAGTTGCCCCTTCGCTCAGATGGAGAAAAATGGCTTTGACCTCGGCCTGCGCAGGCCGGGCGACATAGTCTTTCCAATTCTCCGAATAGAATTCCTCAATCTCCTTTTCGGTAACGAGCACCTTTGAATCCACTTCCGCATCGATGAGTTTCAATGCCACCAGCCGCTCCTTTATGGCCTTCTTGTAACTGTTCAGATTCATGCCTTCTTTCAAGAGCTCGCCTTCCAGATCATCATGTGACACACCGCTTTCCTTTCTCACCTCCTCGATCATGATGTCAGTTTCGGCATCGGTCACCTCTATGCCCCTGCGGGTTGCTTCGTGCATCATGACCTTTTCCTCGATCAGTTTCTTCAGCAACACTTCATCCACGTCTGCATGCGCTCCGGACCCCATGCTTTTAGCGAAAAGGAGATAGTCTGAAAGGGTGATAGCGTCATTGTCCACGACAGCAAGCACCTTGTCCAGGGTAAATCCATAAGAAGCGCTTACAGTTATAAGCAGAACAAAGATTATACAGGATATAAAGGGCAGATTAATCATGCGGATCGGGTTCATGCTCATTCTTTCAGCGCCCCCCCGGTAGGCTATCGCTCGATGATACCAGGTAACAAAGGGTTCATTTTTAAAAGTTTATCAGAAAGAGAAGGGAAAAGTCAGCCATCGCCCTCGGGACGCCGCTTTACAGAACATAATCCTAACGTGTTGTTTGTTGGCACGGGACAAAGCCTTGAACGCACTGAGAAGACCTTGCTGGCCTATTCCCTTTGAGAAAAAGCCAAACAACAGAAAAAATTAACAGAGGCAAACGGATCTGGCGGCAAGAATTATAGCCATTTTTTTTGAACAGGACCATTGTTCAACCTGATATAGCCTTTGAAAACTGCTTCGAAAGATGGTCTGCACATCTAAGCGGATCGGGCACTCTGTATCTTGAAACACAATGCATTACCACCGCTATTGCTGAGGGAATATCAATCATATGTCCCGGTGAAACAAAAACAGGTTTCACATCCTCTCGTGTCCTCAATACCGCACCAACATTCCTGCCCCTATGAGAGAGATACGTCCAGTCTCCTTTCAGCTTGCCAGGTTCCACGAATTCCCCGATAAGCCTCGACTTTGCACACCCAACCGTCGGCACATCAAAAAGTACCCCAATGTGGGACGCTATGCCGAAGCCTCGCGGATGGGCTATACCGTGCCCATCCACGAGGATGAGATCCGGACGTGTCTTCAGTTTTTTCACTGCTAAGACGATTGCGTGTCCTTCCCTGAATGCCAGGTAACACGGGACGTAGGGGAACTCCGTTTTCTCATCGTTGACCGCGTCCTCTAAGTGTTCGAGGGTGGAATACCGGTACATGGACGCAACAGCTATAATGTAACTGCCTGCGAACGCAGCGTCAACTCCTACAATCTTTTCGGGCGGCTTCCCAGACGGAACGATCCTTACCCTAGTTCCCAAGCGTTCTTGCAAAGACCTTCCCGCCGCAAGAGTATCAGGCCACGTGTCTTTCATGTCCAATGCTACCTGTACCACATCTCGATAGTCTCACTGGCCATTCACATTTCTTGTACTTATTTTTTTAGCCCAGTTCCCTGCTTTCGAGAGAATCTCAAACTCATCAGAGCTTGTAATCCGTCCTTTATCCACCACTACCTTTCCGGCGACCATTACTGTCTCAACATCTGAAGCCCTTACGGAATATACAATGTGGGAATAGATATCGTAGGCAGGAACAAGGTGAGGCTTTACTAGATCAATCAGTACGAGGTCTGCGGCCTTCCCCTTCTCAATGCTCCCAGTTACGCCCCCAAGACCAAGGACCTCCGCGCCCCATCGAGTCGCCATAAGGAGCGCCGTCTTCGCATTGAGAACGGTCGGATCTTTCGACAGTGCTTTGTGGACCTTTGCGGCAGTGGACATTTCACTCAGGATATTCAGGTCATTGTTGCTTGCTGCACCATCGGTGCCAAAGGTGGTTTTTAGCCCAGATTTCAACATCTTCACTATAGGAGCGAATCCCGAAGCAAGCTTGAGGTTGCTCTCAATACAGTGCGAGACACCGACGTCCCGCTTTGCGAGCAGATCAATCTCCGTGTCCTCGATCCATACACAATGGACTGCCAGCACGCTTTCATCCAAGATCCCAGCCGCTTCAAGATGCTCAATCGGTCGCCTGCCATACCTCTTCAGTATCTCGGAAACTTCCCATTCCGTCTCGGCGATATGGATATTGAAGCAAAGATCGTACTTCTCTGCCAACCTTTTTGCCTTCCTCAAAGTTTCAGGACCACATGTGTAGGCAGCGTGAGGCGCAATACACGGGGTGATGAGTTCATCCCCTTTCCAGTCTCTTATGTATCTTTCGGCATTTTCAAGATATTCAGAAATCGTCTTTGCGGAGACACTGGGGAAATCGAGGATACCAGCGCCAAGTACCGCCCTGATGCCCATTTTCTTCGAAGATATCGCAGCAGCGTCCTCAAAAAAATACATATCGTTAAAGGTTGTGATTCCCGCCTTCAACATTTCAAGGCAAGCAAGCTCGATGGCATCCGAGACGAACTGAAAGCCCAGCCACTTTGACTCTGCGGGCCAGATATGATCCTCGAGCCAAACCTTAAGTGGAACGTCGTCCGCAAGTCCCCTGAAATAAACCATCGCAGCGTGAGTGTGCGTGTTTATCAGTCCTGGGATAACAACATTGCCACTTCCACCGATTATATTTCTTGAAGAACACCAGGAAGTGACCGAGGTGTAGCCCCCGACGTCCACGATCTTTCCGTCCCTTACAGCAACTGCTCCGTCTCTAATAACGCTAAACTGCCCATCCATTGGGAGCACGTATTCGCCGCGTACGATACAGTCTACATCTTCCCTCGGTTTCAGTTCTTCTATGCTCACATTTATAACCCCCGTTCCCAGTCTCCTGAGGTGAGTAATGAGGGAGAAGTTTTCTTGAAAAGGGCTATTTTGAAGCCGGATCGATCACTACTTTGCCATTGAGATGAGTTTTTCCGCAATCTGGACTGCGTTAAGGGCAGCGCCCTTCCTGAGGTTATCCGAAACGATCCACATATTGAGGCCGTTATCTATGGATTCGTCCTCTCTGATGCGACCAACGTATGTCTCGTCCTTCCCTGCGCAGTCTATGGCAAGGGGATAAATATTCTTTTCGGGGGCGTCAAAGACAATCACACCAGGCGCCGAAGAAAGAAGCGCCCTTGTGTCATTTGCGCTCAGCTTCTTCTCTGTCTCAATGTTAACGCTTTCGGAATGACTACGGAACACGGGTACTCGCACGGTCGTCGCGGTCACTTTTATAGAGTTATCCCCCAGTATCTTGCGCGTTTCATTTACCATTTTCATCTCTTCCTTAGTATATCCGTTCTCCAGGAACTTGTCGATGTGGGGCAGACAGTTGAACGCTATTTGGTGGGGATAAACATTGTACTTAACTTCTCTGAAGTTGAGAAGATCGGTGGTCTCCTGAAGCAACTCATCCATAGCTTTTTTGCCGGTCCCGGAAACGGATTGGAACGTCGTAACCACCACACGCCTGATCCTAGCCACATCATGTATCGGTTTCAGCACCACCACCATCTGTATCGTAGAACAATTGGGATTCGCAATGATCCCCTTATGCCATGTAAGGTCATGGGCGTTCACCTCGGGGACGACCAGTGGGACTTCGGGGTCCATCCTCCACTGGCTGGAATTGTCCACCACCACACATCCCGACTTCGCAGCGACTGGTGCCCATATCTTCGAGCGCTCAGCTCCGGCAGAGAACAATGCGATGTCGATGCCTCTAAACGAATCCTCTTTCAGGGTTTCAACGGGCACTTCGCTCCCCTCAAATTCAAGGGTCTTTCCTTCAGACTTCTCCGATGCAAAGAGTCTCAGTTTCTCTACTGGGAACTCCCTTTGCTCCAGCGTCGTTATCATCTCGTTGCCTACAGCACCCGTGGCTCCCACTACCGCAACAACGTATCGCTCTTTCTTTCTTACCATGATCCTTCCTCTCGGCTCACATCACTCTCGCTTTCGTTTTATTTTTTCCTTCGTCCACTCAATAAGTCCGCCGGACGTTATCAATTCCTGCATAAACGGCGGGATCACTTCGGAGTAGTATTCCTCGCCCACTGTGAGATTCCTAATCTTTCCACTATCAGCGTCAATCTCCACAACATCGCCTTCCCTGATTCCAGCCGAGGCCCCTGCCGACTCGAAAATCGGCAACCCTATATTGAAAGAATTACGGTAAAATATTCTCGCAAAGCTCCTTGCGACGACCGCCTGAATTCCCGAGGCCTTGATAGCTATGGGTGCATGTTCTCTTGATGATCCGCAACCAAAGTTCTTACCTGCAATTATGATGTCACCCCTCCTCACCTTATTAGGGAAATCCCTGTCCGCGTCCTCCATTATGTGCTTCGCGAGTTCAGCGGGGTCATGCGTGTTCAGATATCTCGCCGGAATGATAGCGTCCGTGTCGATATCATCACCAAACCTCCACGCCACACCTTTAAGTATCATCATACCTCCCAAGCAAAATGTAATTTTTATTATACCTGCTCATTTGAGAGAAAATCCACTTCCCAAGCACCATTTCAGGCAGATTATATACGCCTTCGAATAGAGAGTCCAACCGAAAAGTTTTGAGCAACCTATACCGTACTCTAACAGCACTGGAAATTGAATGCTCCTAACGAAAAGTGTTATCATTTGCCATGGCGTACAAAGACCTTAGGGAATTTTTGCAGCTTCTTGACCAGAAAGGTCTTCTCAGAAAGATCAAGACCGAGGTTGATCCCATCCTCGAGATAAGTGAGATCACCGACAGGATGTGCAAGAGCCCTGGGGGAGGAACAG
The DNA here is from genome assembly GCA_964576045.1 of uncultured Nitrospiraceae bacterium. Taxonomy (GTDB): domain Bacteria; phylum Nitrospirota; class Thermodesulfovibrionia; order Thermodesulfovibrionales; family UBA9159; genus CAZNTS01. Next base: position 6,961 of record CAZNTS010000294.1, read on the forward strand.
CGCTTTTTTTCGAATTGGTGAAGGGCTCAGCTTATCCGGTAGTTACAAACATCTTCGGCTCATTTGAGAGAATGGCTCTTGCGCTTGAAGTTCACACACTAGATGACGTTGGGAAACGTATAGAGGAACTCCTCAATCAGGCGCCTCCCAGGACATTGATCGAAAAACTCTCCCTCCTCCCCAAGCTCTTAGAATTCTCAAGATATATTCCGAGGAGAGTCAAGAGCGCCCCGTGTCAGGAGGTTGTGGAGAAAGACAGCCCGGATCTCGGCAGGTTTCCCATACTTAAATGCTGGCCAGGAGACGGACAGATGACAGACGGGGGAAGGTTCATCACATTGCCCATGGTGTTCACAAAAGACCCCGAGACAGGACGCCCTAACTGCGGCATGTACAGAATCCATATCTATGACAAGAATACTACTGGAATGCATTGGCACATTCACAAAGATGGCGCAAGGCACTTCGACAGGTACAAGGTACTTGGCAGAAGAATGCCGGCCGCCATTGCAGTTGGGAGTGATCCAGCTGTAATATATACGGCAAGTGCACCACTACCGGAGTCTATCGACGAGATGCTTTTTGCAGGTTTCCTGCGAAGAGAACCCGTAGGGATGGTGAAATGCATCACGTCGGACATAGAAGTGCCAGCAAACTGTGAGCTTGTGATCGAGGGCTATCTCGACACCAAAGAGACACGTGTCGAGGGCCCTTTCGGAGACCATACAGGTTTTTATTCGGCTGCCGACCTTTATCCAGTCTTTCACGTGACCTGCATCACACACAGAAGAGACATGATTTACCCCGCAACCATAGTCGGTAAGCCGCCTATGGAGGATTGTTACATGGCCAAGGCAACAGAAAGGGTTTTCCTCCCCCTAATGAAACTGGATTTCCCGGAGATAAAGGACATCAACCTTCCCCTGGAAGGAGTGTTTCACAATGCCGCTCTTATCTCAATAAGAAAAAGTTATCCAGGCCACGCAAAGAAAATCATTCACGGTTTATGGGGCAAGGGCCAGATGATGTTCGCAAAGCTACTGGTCATCGTGGACGAAGACGTGGACGTGCAGAACATTTCCTACACTGCCTGGCGGGTACTTAACAACGTAGACTGGAAAAGGGACGTCGTAGTTGCTGAAGGACCTCTTGACGACCTTGACCATGCGTCCAGCTGGCCCAGATACGGCTCAAAGATGGGCATTGACGCTACAAGAAAGACAAGAGAGGAAGGAATGACGAGGGACTGGCCCCAAGAGCTTTCTATGTCCGCAGAGATCAAGAGACTTGTAGATAAACGGTGGAAAGAATACGGCTTTTGAGCGATAATTATCGATAGGTGCTCGTCTCAATATTCCTTTAGCCGTTCGTAAGACAAATTCTTACGTCAATTTCAGACTAACACTGATCCTATGATGCATCATTATCAATCTATACTTAATTATGAGAGTCATGTGTATAGAAGTTAAAAAAGATTTACGGAACTTGAAGCGGAAGGGAGATGATTAAGATGGCAGGCACTTTCAAGAAGGTCGAATGCGATCCGGCACGCGGGTTCATGGTCAAAAGCCACGATGAAAAGGAGTTGATTGAGATTGTCAGGCAGCATGCCAAGAAATCTCATAATTTGTCCGTCACGGACAAGGACATAAAAGAGAAGATGAAACCCATGTAATTACTTATTTGATGGAGAGATGCATCTCCGGGGGCTCCGCTCCCGGTTTCTTTACTTGAAAATGTCTTACGCGCTACGAGTTTGATTGAACAAATTCATGGCCCGCTCTACTCCTTGAACGAGTATCGTACTTACCGCTTTAGACGCCCTCTCTATTGCGTCCTTTATCACCGGCACTTCTTTCCTCCGGAATTTGCTAAGGACGTACTCTTCAACGGGCATGCCTTCTTCACGGCCAATCCCCACTTTTACCCTGATAAATTCTCCCGTTCCGATGTGCTCTATGATTGACGCAACCCCTTTATGCCCCCCTGAAGATCCCTTTTCCCTTATCTTCAGTCTCCCCGTCTCCATATCGATATCGTCGTGCACTATAATGAGCTTCTCAGCACCGACCTTGTAACGCATCGCCACTTCATGCACCGCCATTCCGCTATTGTTCATGAACGTCAAAGGCTCCAAGAGGACGACCTCGTTGCCCTCCACGGAGCCTCTGCCAGTTCTATAAGAGGCCTTTTCCCTGAACTCTATGCCATAGCGTTCCGCAAGATCATCTGCGACCATAAACCCAACGTTGTGTCTGGTCCTTGCATATCTCCGGCCAGGATTTCCGAGCCCCACAACAACCCACAATTATGCCTTTTCTCCTGCTTCTTCTTCCTTCTTGCCCTTCTTAATCACTTCGGGTTCAGCAACCTCAGGAGCCACCGCCGCTTCCGCTTCCACTTTTTCCTCGACAACTGGCGCAGTGACAGTGGCGATAAGCTCACCAGGATCGGTAAGTACTTTAATGCCTTCTCCTAGGGAAAGATTGCCGACATGAATCGCCTTCCCTGTCTCAAGCCCCGAGACATCCACCTCAATATGCCCGGGAATTCTGTCCGGAAAACATTGTATCTCGATTTCTCTTGTTCCGTACTGTAGCAGGCCACCGTCCCTCTTTACACCAATCGGTTCTCCCGTCGTTGTCACGTGCACCGTAACCTTAATCTCCTCGGTAAGTGATACCTCGAAGAAATCGGTGTGGAGCAGTTCGCCCTTTAACGGATCGACCTGGTATTCCTTCATCAGAGCCAGCCGCTTTTCACCGTCCGAGAACTCTAAGTCGACCATGACCTGTTCCCCGGCGGTTGCGCGCATAAAATTTGTCAGCTCCTTGCCGTTTATCCTTATAGGTATCGAGCCGCCCCCTTTGTAAAGGACCGCAGGCACAACTCCATCCCTTCTCAATGACCGAGCAATTCCCTTTCCTGTCTTGTCTCTCCTCTCAGCATGCAGGGTAATCCTGTCCATTTTCTCCTCCTCTATTCAAAAAGTGAACTTATAGAAGATTCTTCGTGAATCCTCTTGATCGCCTCGGCGAGCAAAGGCGCAATGCTCAATACCGTAAGTTTCCTGCACTTCTCCTGTTTGCTGTCCATAGATATCGTATTAGTCACAATCACTTCCTCTATAACTGACCCGTTAATCCTGTCCACAGCGGGCCCCGACAGCACGGCATGGGTCGACGCGGCGAACACCCTGTTGGCGCCGTTCTCCTTGAGTGCCGTTGCAGCCTGAGTCGTTGTTCCCGCTGTATCGATCATATCATCCAGTATAATCGCATCCCGTCCGTTCACCTCGCCGATCACGTGCATAACCTGGGACACGTTGGCCATCTCACGCCTCTTGTCGATAATGGCAAGGGAACTCTGCAGTTTCTTCGCAAAAGCCCTTGCCCTTTCAACGCCTCCGGCGTCGGGAGAAACTATCACAAGATCCTTGAAATTCCCCTTCCTCAGGTAATCGAGCAACACTGGTGCTGCGTACAAGTGGTCCACCGGAATATTAAAAAAACCCTGGATCTGTCCTGCGTGAAGATCCACCGAGAGCACCCTGTTCGCTCCTGCTGCGGTAATAAGATCAGCCACCAACTTTGATGAAATGGGCACCCTCGGTTGAACTTTTCTATCCTGTCTGGCATAACCGTAATAGGGGATAACGGCTGTGATTCTTCCTGCAGACGCTCTTTTAAGCGCATCTATCACCAGAAGGAGTTTCATGATATTATCGTTGACGGGAGGACATGTCGACTGAATAACAAAAGCATCCGTCCCCCTGACGTTCTCATTTATCTGTATCATTACCTCACCGTCACTGAATGTCGTAACGGTAGTGTTACACAGCGATATCCCCAGCTGGTCCACGACTTCCTGCGACAGCTTCAGGTGGCTGTCACCGCTGATGATCTTTACACCTTCAGGCATTTCACCTCCGCATAATTCAATAGGAGTTCACAGTTCGGAGTTCGGGGCCAAACAGCACGGACCGTCTCTTAATCCCCTTACTCCTAAAACAAGAACGCGCTAACTATCTGACGATATTTGGCTGGGGCGGGAGGACTCGAACCTCCAAATGGGAGATCCAAAGTCTCCTGACTTGCCATTTGTCGACGCCCCAATCAGAAACGCTTATATCCAACGTACCACGAGTATTAGAGAACGACTTCCTTACCTCGCTGCACACCACGCGTCACCCATTGCCCGTTATAGTCCTTACGACCATGCACCAATGGGGGAGGATGTGCGTCATGGCCTCCGCAGCCACCTGATCGGAATCAAACACGCCGAACACTGTTGGCCCGCTCCCGCTCATCGAAGAAAAAAAAGCGCCATTTCTCATCATGGTCTCGCTTATCTCGCTTACCACAGGGTATCTCCTGCTTACAGGGGGTTCTAGGTCATTTCTCCGAATGGATGACAGGAGAGCGAAATCCCCTCTCTCAAGAGACTGGCAAAATAGTTTAATAATATTTTCTTCCTTTGTCAACACTTGCCTGGTCGAAAATCCCTTGTCAAACTCACGATACGCCCATGCGGCAGGGACATCGATATGAGGCTTTGCC
>CAZNTS010000295.1:0-3398 GCA_964576045.1 uncultured Nitrospiraceae bacterium
CGTTTTTGTAGTGTTCGTCCTATTCCCCTGCCTATTCATTGCATTGCCTGCAATGCAGGCAGTTGTGGGCGGAACGGCTCGAGAAGCCATCGCGGGGAGTGGCCCTTGGAAGGCCTTCTGGTCGAGTATGTTCCTATCCTACGTCGTTGCTGTGCTAGCGACGCTGGTGAACATTGTGTTGGGACTTCCAGTCGCTATCCTGATTGCGCGGAACCGATTCGGAAAAAGGATAGCTAAGGTTATTGACGCACTCGTCGACTTGCCGATAATCGTCCCTTCCTTAGCACTTGGCGTTTCGTTAGGGTTCTTCTGGCGCAACATGGGCTCCCTTCCGGAATTCTGGGTTATTGTGCTCGCTCACATCACCATAACTTACAGTTATTTTGTCCGCACCGTGGCTGCCTCGATTCAGGGAATAGCCCCTGAGCTTGAGGACGCAGCTACGACGTTGGGCGCACTTCCACTTCGCGTGTTTCGGAAGATAACCCTGCCACTCACGAAGTACTCTTTGTTGTCTGGAGCCATCCTAGTCTTCACTAGGAGTGTCGACGAAACAGGCGCTACATCGGCAGTCGCCGTAACTCTGAAAACCGCACCTGTGCTGCTCGTAAGCTGGATTAAAGGAACAGTACCAGTGACTGCGGCTGAGCGCGCGCTCGGAGTAGGTTTTCTTGTGGCAACCTCGTTCCTTGCGTTGGTTATGCTCCGGCTTATCGCTATGCGCCAACCCGCTAGGAAGGTTGATTGAAGCTTGCCCGGAGTGAGGTTTGACAACGTCACGAAGCAGTTCGGCAGAGTTGTAGCCGTAAATGGGGTTTCATTTGAGGTAAAGGACGGAGAATACCTATGCGTCTTAGGACCCACGGGAAGCGGCAAGACAACGTTGCTCAAGCTCATGGCCGGGCTTCTAAAACCCGACGAAGGCACGATTTACTTTGATGAAAAGCCTGTCAACAACGTAGCCGCGCAAGATCGAAACGCGGTCTACGTTCCACAACAGTATGCGCTCTTCCCCCATCTTACGGTACTGCAAAACGTGGCTTTCGGCCCATTGGCAAGGGGTAAGCCACCCTCTATCGCTCTGGAGATCGCCTCCAAGACATTGGACTTGGTCAGGTTGTCATGGCGAGCCCAGGCATTGCCGAGCGAACTTAGCGGCGGGATGCAGCAACGAGTCGCGTTGGCCAGAGGATTAGCATCAGGGGCGGGTTTGCTGCTTCTTGACGAGCCGCTCGGCGCTTTAGATGCTCGACTGAGATTGGATCTCCGCCACAAGCTTCGCAATCTCGTGAAACAATCGGGGTTTACAGCCGTCCATGTGACCCACGATCAAGATGAGGCCATGAGCGTTGCTGACGAAATCATGGTTTTGAGAAACGGAGGAATCCAAGACCACGGCCTACCACGCAGGGTGTACAGGAGACCTAGGAACATCTTCGTCGCCAACATGGTTGGATCGGCAAGCTTCCTCGAGGGGATAGTAGAGACCACGGTTGGAGAGACCGCGTTGATAAACGTGAGAGGCGGTCTTACGGTTCAAGCGCCCTCAAGAGGCCTGACGCTTACCGCCCCGGTAATCTTGGCGTTGCGGAGGGAACGCGTCCGAATCTCCATCTCGCGCGAAGGTCTTGGAATGGACAACGTCTTCAAAGGCGAGGTACGTGATGTTCGATTCCTCGGAAATTCCAAGGAGTACTTAATTCGCATACCGAGTGGAGATGTCATAGCCTCACGCAGATTTGCGGAAGGCCAGGGCGACGCGTTCAAGTTAGGCCAAGAAGTGTCTGTAGGTTTCCTTGAAGGGGACGCAATGGTCTTCGAGTACCCTGCGCAGGGCTTGAGGCAGGAGTTGGAGATAGCATAACATGCCAAATCTGGACTTAATCGGTGTATCAAGAACCTATGGATCCATTCAAGCGCTATCCAACGTTTCACTTCACGTTGAAGATAGGGAGTATGTTTGCATACTGGGTCCTAGCGGCTGCGGCAAGAGCACATTGATTCGGTGCGTCGCAGGCATTGACACACCAGACACCGGTGAAATCCTGATCGACGGCAAATCTATTGAACAGACTCCAATCGAGGACAGACAGATTGGATACGTGTTCCAAGACATCGCTCTCTTCCCGCACATGTCAGTGCGAGACAATCTGTCCTATGGGCTGGCGGTTAGGCATGCGCGATCAGCCGAAATAAAGACGGTTACAAGCGAAATGTTAGATCTCATCAATATGCGAAACCGCTCGCGATCTTACCCACGTGAGCTTAGTGGAGGAGCGCAACAGAAGGTGGCGGTTGGCCGAGCAATAGCGAGCGGATCTCGTCTCTTCCTTCTCGATGAACCTCTCGGAGCTTTGGATGCCCTAGTCCGGGCAGAATTGCGGTATGAGCTAAGGAAGCTGGCGCTAGACCTTGGACTGACGGTGATTCATGTAACTCACGACCAAGAGGAAGCGTTGTCCATTGCGGATCGTGTCGTTATTATGAAAGGTGGCCGAATCATCGAGGTTGGAAACCCGTCTGAAATCTACCTCTCACCGAAGCACCTCTTCACAGCGAACTTCGTTGGCGAGACCAACCTCCTAGTGGGGAAAGTAGTTGAAACTCACAACTCGCATTGTACAGCAGAGATTAGAGGACACAGACTTAGCATGCCACGGTTTGGAAAGAAAGTTGGTCAGAAAGTCGTTGTATCGATCCGCCCGGAATTCATACCATTGACAACACCGACTGAAGGGGGTTGGGAGGGGCACGTAAAACAGGTCACTTTCCTAGGTAGCCTTAATCGTTACCTTGTCGAGGTTGAAGAAGGAATTGAACTGGTTGTCGAGGAATCCACTGAGGAATACAGTACAGGGTTCAGGCCTGGTGAGCCCGTTAGCCTACTTCTCGAAGGTGAATCGCATATGCTCCTATTTGACTATCCTGAAGAAGGGCTGGATAAAGAGGTCGGCCTAGAGTAGTTATTGGCTTCATGATTGAGGGAGTATAACATGTCATTAGAAGGTTGGTTGCTTGCACGGCGAACTGTAAGAGCCATGGGCCTAGTACTCGAGCAGTCAAAGATGGCCACAGTTACCGTCGAATTGTTGGGGAAATGCATCCAAGACGCAATCGACGGTAAGCAACCGGAGTTGCAGAAGAGCTTCGAGTTGGTTGAGAAGAAAGAACATGAAGCGGACATTCTGAGAAAGCGGATCATTGACGAGCTCGCACGAGGAGAATTGCCTTCAGACGAACGCGTCGGTCTCATGCGGCTCGGCAGACAGCTCGACTGGATAATGGACTGGTCACACGAGGCAGGTCGAATACTCGTCATGTTCGACCTCTCTAGAGCGCCTAAAGAAATCCAAATGGTTCTGCTCGAAATGTGTTCTACAGCAGCCCAAGCCACGCTA
>CAZNTS010000296.1:0-3211 GCA_964576045.1 uncultured Nitrospiraceae bacterium
TCCACGTAGCCATATTTGGCCTGAAGATTCTCCGCGAGGACTTCGGCCTTGTTCCTCCCTAAGTCCTTCGCTCGGAAGAAGATCATGCGGCTGACGTTTGACATTTCGACTCGATCGCGGTCTACGATAAGAATTCTTCCAACGCCGACCATTGCAAGATTTTTCGCGACCTCGTTACCGATCGCGCCTGCACCGGCCAGCAACACGGTAGCTGTCCGAAGCCTCTTCTGTCCTTCGACACCCCAGACGAGGAGTTGCCTCGCCCAGAGGTAGTCGAGTATAATGGGGGATTTCGCGGATTTTAGCGTCGAAACCCGTGAGGCTAGGTGTAATTGCTTGCCGTTCAGGAGCAGCCTGGTTAGCTGAGGCTCGATTCCTAGTTTACGGCAGGCAGCTTCCTTGAGATCTCCGATCGTCTGGGTGGGTTTCAGGTCGAGCTTGATTTCCTTGTACCCTGGAATTGAAGCCCTAAGATGCATCAACGGGTCGTCCGGTTTTCTCGGCCGGGAATTCTGAATGTTACGATATCACCCGGCGGTGAAATCGTTGCGGCCCTTGGGACGGGGACTATGTTGAAGCGAACTATGTCATCCGGTTCTCCCTTTGGTAGGTACTTTGTCATTCTTGGGAATCCATGGGCTCTGCACACCTCGGCTGCCTTAAGGGCACGGGGGTCGTCGAAGACACTCTGGGGGTTCGGGTCCGTGAGGAGGTAGTGTAATGAGTTGACTACTGAGATCAGCTTGAGGCGTGGGTCCCATTTTTCACCTATCACTGAAACGCAGACGGCGTTGGGGATGTTTGGTACAATATTGGGGTGCGAAATTTCCGTTAGCCATGTCGCGACGGGCGGCTTCAGCGGGTATTCTGGCGGTAGGTCCAGTTTGAACTTGTTCCAGTTCGCGTATTCGGTGAAGGGCCATACTCCTTTCTCGGCTAGCTTCTTGACCTCTCCTTTCTCGCACCTGATCAGGCCCTCGAATCGACTGGGGGGGTCGTTGAGTGCCGTGATCGTGGGAAATTGGTGGTTGAGTAAGCTCTTCTCTTTGTAGAGGAGTGTGACGTCCACTGCTCTCTGCCTTACCCGCCAATTATGTTGTAGGGCATGAGGGCTAGCTGGGCGTTCTCCGGTATCCCTGACCTTGCGACGGTAGTTCCCTCGTCAAGTATGGCACCCCCATACATGAGAGCGACCGTGCTTGGATCAACCCCGAAGGACGTGCAAACTTGCTGCTTGATCTCGGCAATGGTGTGGTCTGGAATAACGTCTATCTCGGCCAAACCCGTCTGAGGGCCAATTGGTGCCTGAATGAACAGTTTCATGTTCTGTGGTTCACCTCCAATCATACTAGTTCTGCTTTTCCATATGGGATGCCTAATCTACCTTACTATGATTTGGGCTGTCTGGTTGTGGGTGACCCCTCCACCCACGGCAATGATTACGATTGGATAAGTACCTGCTTTTGCGGAGGGGGGGATCTTGATTTGCAACGTAATTGCCGTTCCTCCGGGACCCGCCAGTAGAGTGGGGTTGCTTGTTACTAACGTGAACGTTGCCCCGGAGGGCAGACCCGAAATGTCGGTTATCTTGACGGGATCCGTGAAGCCGTTCTGAAGTGTCAGTGTAAGGGTAAACGTGGCCAGCTGACCGGGTTTGACAGTGACACTTGACGGCGTAGCAGTCAACTCAAAATCGGCCACAGTAACGTCAACTATGGTCTCCCTCGTCACCTGAGGAGATTGGGATGGGGAATAAGTGGCGATGACGGTTACCGGATATGTTCCGTTAGGAGTTGCCGCGTCGGCGGTGAAATTCAGCGCCACGGCTGAACCAACCGCTGCGGGGTTAGCTGAAAAGCTAACCGTCAGGCCGTACGGATTGTCGTTTGCGGACAGTTGGACCTCTCCGTTGAAGTTGTTGATGGGCTGCAGCTCCATCTGTAGAGGGGTGCTCTCAGTTCGATATACAACGAGACTTCTGGTCTGAATTTGCAAGCTAAAGTCGGCCACTGCGATATGGTACGTTGTTGTGTTTAGTTCCTTACCAGTTGGATCGTAGGCTTTGATGTAGTAAGCGATATTTCCGGTTACTTGACTGCCGGGGATGAGGTAGCTGTAGCGGCCGGGGGAGACAGATGTCATAAGCACATCATTACTCGGACCGCCCGACTGGCGATAGACCAGAGTCACATTTCGCCCGGGACCAGTTACGTTCGCATAAATTTCTACAGGCGTTCCAACGGTGGCTGCGGAGACGGGTACATGCGATATCGCTACGGTTTCAATGTTTGAAGTTCGGTAGGAATAAAGAAGGGCCGCGAAGGCTCCAACGGACAGAGCCAATAAAATCAGAATGAGTGACAGGGCCAGGCGCCGTGTCAAATGTGGGGGTGTCGGCGTTCGGCGCCTCACTTCGACCGTGGGTGTCGGTAGAACATTGGGCGGTTGTGAAGCTGGCGCGCGGACTGCTTCGCTGGCGTCAGTGTGCACTCCCACGTTTTCTTCCGGCAGCCGAATCGCTTTGTTTGTTCCCGGAATTACGCGGAAGTACCCGACTTCGCCATTAGATGAATCCACCACGAGTCCTGTTATGAGGGAAGAGAACTGTTGGAGCTGCTTCTGGGTCGTAACATCGGTTTCAGAGAAGAAGAGACCTCCTTCAGTGTGGGAATGGTACCATCCAACGATATTCCCATGCAGCTTTCCGGAGACGAGTTGATTCGCAATAACCGCAATTGAGCTCGCGGGGAGGCGAGCTCGGTACGTTTCAGACGAGAATTCGTGCGTGGTTGAGTCTTCGATTATGATGGTGTCCCCTTCAAGTCTGCCTAGGAGGAAGCCGATTATTTCGGTCGGCGTCTCTTGGGCAGCCTGGACTATCCTATCCCTAACGGGCTTCGAAATGCTAACGTAAGACAATGTATGTTCCTCCTTTCGCCCCAGGTCTTATAGCGCATTCGGCTTTCGCCCATGGCAAAGATCGCCTATCCACATGCTTGGGGGAATGGAAACGTGGCATGGCTAAGGCGTTTGAGGATCAATATCTTGGGCTTCTCCAAGCCTATCGGCCGTACAACCGGGAGTCAGGGCGCGACGGGTTTGAAATGGAATTTGTTCCTAAGGGACCATCAAACCTACCGATTGGCGAAGGTTACTTTGTGCAATTGCGGAAGGAAAAGGAGCGGAGCCAGTCCTGCCGCTGTCGTAGGAG